>NZ_JAWLFS010000098.1:0-10493 GCF_041685465.1 Rhodosalinus sp.
CATCTGCGCATCCGTCAGCCAGAACAGATTGATCATGTCACCGCCCGCTTTTCGAGCACTGACTCATGAGCTTACCGCTCGATCAATCGGTCCTGAGCCGACGTAACGCCCCTTCCATTTACCACACTCATTGCCCTACCTACTCAGCCCCCGGTGAAGCGTCGGCACGTCCAGCGCGGCAAAGCCGTAATGCCGGAGCCAGCGCAGGTCCGACTCGAAGAACGCCCGCAGGTCCGGGATGCCGTATTTCAGCATGGCGATCCGGTCGATGCCCATTCCGAAGGCGAAGCCCTGCCAGGCGGCGGGGTCGATGTTGCCGGCCATCAGCACCTTGGGGTGGACCATGCCGGACCCGAGGATTTCCAGCCAGTCGTCGCCCTCGCCCACCTTGAGCGTGCCGCCCTGCCAGGAGCAGCGGATGTCGACCTCGGCCGAGGGTTCGGTGAAGGGGAAATGCGAGGCGCGGAAGCGCAGCTCGACCTCTGCCACCTCGAAGAAGGCCTTCACGAACTCCTCGAGCACCCATTTGAGGTTCGCCATCGAGATGTCGCGGTCGATCGCCAGCCCCTCGACCTGGTGGAACATCGGCGTGTGCGTCTGGTCGTAGTCGGCGCGGTAGACGCGGCCGGGGCAGATCACGCGCAGCGGCGCGCCCGCGGCCTCCATGCTGCGGATCTGCACGGGCGAGGTATGGGTGCGCAGCACGTGCGGCGGGCGCGTGTCGCCCGCGCCGCGGGCCATGTAGAAGGTATCCATCTCCGCGCGCGCGGGGTGGTGGCCGGGGATGTTGAGCGCGTCGAAGTTGTGCCAGTCGCTTTCGACCTGCGGGCCCTCGGCGACGGAGAAGCCGAGGTCGGCGAAGATCGCCGTGACCTCCTCGGTCACCTGGGCGATCGGGTGCACCGTGCCCCGGTGCGCCGGCCGCGCGGGCAGCGTGACGTCCAGCCACTCGGTGCGCAGACGCTCTTCCAGCGCGGCGTCGGCGAGGGCGGCCTTCTTCGCGGCGATGGCCGCGTTGATCTCGTCCTTGAGCGCGTTGAGGCGGGGGCCTGCCTCCTTGCGCTCCTCCGGGGTCATGCGGCCCAGCTCGCGCATCCGCGCGCTGATCTCGCCCTTCTTGCCGAGCGCCGCGACGCGCACCGACTCGAGCGCCGATTCGTCCCCGGCCCCGGCGACGGCCGCCAGCCATTTCTCGCGCAGATCGTCCATTCCGGACCTCCCCGATTGCCGCGGCCTAGCTATCCAGCACGGCGGCGCGGCGCAAGCCGCCCGGCTCAGGCGCGCGCGTCGCCCAGCAGCGGCTTCCGGTTCCGGCGGTGGCGCCGGATCAGCCTTCGCTGGCGCGAGCGGTCGGGAATGCGCCGGGCCGGCACCGGGGCGCCGGCGGCGAGCTCCGGAAAGAGCAGCGCGAGTTCGGCGCGCGCCGCGGGCGTCAGGGTGCCGAGCGCATCCTGCCCGGCGAGGAAACTCTCGCTCGGCGCGCCTTCGGCCAGGAGGATCTCGTGCCGGTCGAGGACGAGGTGGACGTAGGTGACCGGGCGGCGGCCGGCCTCCAGCCGCACGCCGGGCAGATCCACCAGCCGCACCGCGGCGACGAGCACCTCGGGCGTGCCGAACATCCGCGCGGCGACCGGGGAAGAGACGACGAGGCGGTGCTGGCGCGACAGCCGAAGATCCCGCAGCGGCAGACCGGCGCCGAGCGCGCCGGCGCGGATGCGTACGGGCCGCAGCCGTGGCTCGCGGGCCATCTCCCGCGGGTGGACGGTGCGCCGCAGGCAGGCGCGTACCCGCGCCTCCTGCCCGTCGCGCGTGATCACCAGGGCACCCGGCCGGAGCCGTTCGACGGGCCGCGTGCCGCCGGGCACGGCGATCCGCGTGCCAGCGGCGAAACAGAGCGGAGCGAGGAACTCATCCGCCTCGATGGCGGGCTGGCCGAAGGCGCCCGGCCCTTCGGCCGTCGCCTCCACCTGCAGGTCGCGGCCGAGGGGCGGAAAGCCGTGGCCGCCGTCGACGAAGGCCAGCCCCTCGACGGTGCCATAGGCCGGCCCCGCGCCGGGCTCGTTGAGATTGTAGCCCACGGCGTCCCATGTCTCGCCGCTCTCGGGGTCGCGCAGGGTGAGGCGATACTCCGCCTCGACCCTGGTATTCGCGGCGTGGGCCACGCCGTCGATCACCTGCGCCTCGGCGAGGCGCTGACCGCCGTCGTTGTCGTCGAAGGTGGTGTCGGACCCGGGGTCCCGGATGTCCGTCCGGAGCCAGGCGTTCTCCTCGAGGCGGATGGTTTCCCCCAGAAGGTGCTCGCCCGTGCCCTGCGTCAGCCCGCTGAGCGACTTGCCGCCGCTCACGGCGAGCTTCGATGCCTCGACGATCCAGATACTGTAGTCGCCCTGCGCCATCGCCCCGCCCGTTCCTGTCGCGCACCGGACGCACGCATCAGCATGCGCTCGCCGGCCCGCCCTGCATGGCGCAAGACTGTTGAGGAACGGTTGTCGGGGGAGGCGCGCGGGGACGACCGGCGCAGCGGCCGGTCGCCCGGGATGGCTCAGGCCGCGAGGGCGCCCCTGGCCTGCTGCACGATCGCGCCGAAGGCCTCCGGCTCGCGCACGGCAAGATCGGCGAGCACCTTGCGGTCCACCTCGATGCCGGCGCGGTTCAGGCCGTCGATGAACCGCGAATAGGTCAGGCTCTCGTCATGGGCGCGCACGGCGGCGTTGATCCGCTGGATCCAGAGCGCGCGGAAGTTGCGCTTGCGGTTCTTGCGGTCGCGCGTGGCGTACTGGTTCGCCTTGTCGACCGCCTGTCTGGCGGTCTTGAAGGTGCTCTTGCGCCGGCCATAGTAGCCCTTGGCGGACTTCAGGACCTTCTTGTGGCGGGCATGGGTGACGGTTCCACCCTTCACTCGGGACATGGTCGGGCCTCCTCAGCGCTGGTAGGGCATCATCGGCTTGACGATCTGCTCGTCAGCCTTGGACATCACGGCGGTGCCGCGGGCGTTGCGGATGAACTTGTTCGTCCGCTTGATCATGCCGTGGCGCTTGCCGGCCTGCTGGAACTTGACCCGGCCGTTGGCCGTCACCTTGAACCGCTTCTTGCAGCTCGACTTCGTCTTCATCTTCGGCATTTCCGTCTCCTGATCGATCGGTCGGGCGCGCGACTCGGCATGCCGTCCGGGCCGGCCGCGCGATGAAGCCGCGCTCTTAGGCGATCGGCCACCGGGGTGCAAGGGGCGGGGGCAGGGGGAAGGCTCAGGGCAGCAGGCGGGCGACGACGCCGATCACCGCCTCGGGGATCTCGGCCAGCGTGTAGCCCCCGGGCCGCGCGGTAAGCGCCCAGATCACGAGGCCGCCGGCCACCAGAGCCGAAAGCGCCGCGGCGCGGGGCGCACGCCCCTCGGACCACGCGGAGATGACCGCCGGGATCGCGAACATCCCGACGACGAGCCCGGCCACCAGCGCGAGATCGGTGTCCATGCGGCGCGCCCCCTTGCCTTTGCGTCAAGCCTACTCCGGGTCGGTGGCCCAGATCAAACGCTCGTTGCAGGGTGCGACGCGCAGGATGTTCGTCGTCCCGGGCACGTTGAAGGGCACGCCCGCGGTGACCACGATCTGGTCCGCCTCTTCGGCGTAGCCCTGCTCGCGCGCGGCGCGGGCGGCGTTCACGACGGCCTGCTTGAAGCGATCGAGTTCGCCCGTCATCACGCAGTTCGTGCCCCAGGTCAGCGCGAGGCGCCGCGCGGTGCCGCGCAGGTTCGTCATGGCGATGATCGGCACGCGCGGGCGCTCGCGCGCGACGAGCGCGGCGGTGGTGCCGGACTGCGTGAAACAGGCGATGGCCTTGATGTCCGTGGTCTCGGCGATCTCGCGGGCCGCGGCGACGATGCCGTCTGCGACACTGTCGCGGCGGGCCACGCGCGAGGCTTCGAGGATCTCGGTGTAGGTCGGGTCGCCTTCGACCTCGCGCGCGACGGCATCCATCGTCATGACCGCCTCGACCGGGTATTGCCCCGCGGCGCTTTCGGCCGAGAGCATGATGGCGTCGGCACCCTCGTAGATTGCGGTGGCGACATCCGAGACCTCGGCGCGGGTGGGCATCGGGCTTTCGATCATGCTCTCGAGCATCTGCGTGGCCACGATCACCGGCTTGGCCGCCGCGCGGCACTTGCGCACGATGCGCTTCTGGATGGGCGGCACGTTCTGCACCGGCAGTTCGACGCCCAGATCGCCACGCGCCACCATGATCCCGTCCGACACCGCGATGATCTCGTCCACGCAGCGCACCGCCGCGGGTTTCTCGATCTTCGAGAGCACCGCGGCGCGCCCGTCCACGAGCGTGCGTGCCTCCGCCACGTCCTCCGGGCGCTGCACGAAGGAGAGCGCGATCCAGTCCACGCCGAGCGAACAGGCGAACTCCAGGTCCTCGCGGTCCTTGTCGGAAAGCGCGGCGAGCGGCAGCACCACGTCGGGCACGTTCACGCCCTTGCGGTTGGAGACGGTGCCGCCGGTGACCACGGTGCAGTCCGCGAAATCGGCGCCGCAGTCCTCGACGCGCAGGCGCACCTTGCCGTCGTCCACCAGAAGCTCCACCCCCGGCGCGAGCGCCGCGAAGATCTCGGGGTGTGGCAGGCGCACGCGGTGCGCGTCGCCCTCCGCCTCCCCGGTGTCGAGACGGAACGGCGCGCCGTCCTCGAGTTCCACCGCGCCGGCGGCGAAGGTGCCGACGCGCAGCTTCGGCCCCTGCAGATCGGCGAGAATGGCGATCGGCGTGCCGCGCTCGGCCTCGACGTCGCGAATGATGCGGTGGCGGGCGGCGATCTCCTCCTGCGTGCCATGGCTCATGTTGAGCCGGAACACGTCCGCACCGGCGGCCGCGAGCGCCGCGATGCCGGCGTGGTCGCTCGAGGCGGGGCCGAGCGTGGCCACGATCTTCACGTTCCGCATGCGACGCATTCTCTCTCCTCCCGCGTTAGCGTTACCACGGCGTGAGTGCGGCATTTCGCTTTTCCGCGCAACCCGCCTGTGGCATGGGCCCCGGGCAGATTGCGCATGACCCATCACGCTTATCATATCCATGGCGCCGCGCGCCCGGCGCGCTGGCTCGTCACCTGCGATCACGCCTCCAACCGCGTGCCGGAGGCGGTGAACGGTGGCACCCTCGGCCTGCCGGAGGCCGAGATGACGCGCCACATCGCCTACGACGTGGGCGCCGCGGGCCTCGCGCTGGCGCTGGCCGAGCGGCTGGACGCGCCGGCGATCCTGTCGGACTTCTCCCGTCTCGTGATCGACCCCAACCGGGGCGAGGACGACCCGACGCTGGTGATGAAGCTCTACGACGGGACGATCATCCCCGGAAACCGCCACGCCGACGCGGCGGAGGTGGAACGCCGCCTCGACCTGCTCTACCGGCCCTACCACGCGGCGCTGGCCGATCTCGCCGCGCGGCGCGACGACACGGTGATCCTGTCGGTGCATTCCTTCACGCCGCAGCTTCGGGGCCGTCCGCCCCGGCCGTGGCACATCGGCGTGCTGCACGGCCACGACGCGCGGCTGGCCGATCCGCTGATCGCGCGGCTCTCGGGCGAGCCCGATCTCTGCGTCGGGCGCAATCAGCCCTATGGCGGGCACCTGCCCGGCGACGCGGTGTCGCGCCACGCGCTCGCGGAGGGGCGGCCGAACGTGCTGGTGGAGTTGCGCAACGACCTGATCGGCACCGAGGGCGATCAGAGG
Organism: Rhodosalinus sp.; assembly: GCF_041685465.1. Classification (NCBI taxonomy): domain Bacteria; kingdom Pseudomonadati; phylum Pseudomonadota; class Alphaproteobacteria; order Rhodobacterales; family Paracoccaceae; genus Rhodosalinus; species Rhodosalinus sp. The sequence continues at coordinate 5,724 of NZ_JAWLFS010000098.1, forward strand.
GCCTGGGCCGACCGGCTGGCGCCGGCGCTGGAGGCGGCGCTCGCGGACACGGGACTCTGAGCGCGCCTTGAACCAAGCCGCGCGGAGCCGCAGACTCTCCCGGAGAGAGGAGTGCCGATCATGGACGAGCAGACCCGCATAGAACTCGAGGCCGCCGCCTTCCGCAGATTGCGTCAGCACCTGATGGAGGACCGGCCCGACGTGCAGAACATCGACCTGATGAACCTCGCCGGCTTCTGCCGCAACTGCCTCAGCCGCTGGTACCAGGAGGCCGCCGCCGAGCGCGGGATCGAGATGGGCAAGGAGGAGGCGCGCGAGGTCTTCTACGGCATGCCCTACGATCAGTGGAAGGCCGGGCATCAGACCGGGGCGACCGCGGCGCAGCAGCAGGCCTTCGAAAAGAGCTTCGCCGCGAACGTGGGCCGCGACAAGGGCTGAGCGCGACCGGCGGCGTGACGTGAAACGCCCCGGCCGCTCGGCCGGGGCGTTTGTCAACGGGATGGCCGGTTCAGCGCGGCGTCTCGCTCGCTGCGTTGCCCTCGAAGCTGGTCACGCCGACGGTCTCGCCGTCGTTCCGTGCCCGGTCGCGGGGAACGAGGATCGTATCGGCGTCGACCTGAACCTGCGCGCCCTCGACGGCGTCGAGGGTCGCGCCGTGGCGGGGGTGATCCTGATCGGACGGCAGCATCGCCGAGGCGGCGCTGGCGGCGATGAGGAGCGCGGCTGCGGATGCGATGGTCGTTTTCATGGGTGTCCTCTTTCTTCGATGCCCGTTCCGGCTGTCCGGTCGGGGCGGTTGCTGTCGTTGCCTTGTGACAGTCGAAGTGGGGCCGATGGCGGACACGTTCAAAACACATGCGATCAACGGGATGTGTGTGGACAGGATCACGTTGTGAGCCAGGCACCGGCGGCGGTTTCATTGGAAAAATCAAGTGCCTGACGCTGCGTCGCTCACGCGTGGCTCACCCCGGCGTGAATGCCCCGCGTCGCCCGGTCACGACGGTGTGCGACGGCATGCCGCCGCCGTGCAGGACGGCACGACGCGGCATGGCGTCAAGCGCGCATTCCGTGATCAGGACCACCGGGGACCGCCCCGCGGCGTGGCGCCGTTTCGGCGATCGGCGGCGCCGGCCGGAGCCCCGGAGCGACCGGTCAGGCGGCGCGGGCCGCGCTCAGATCGCGGCCTTGCGGCTCTCTTCGAGGTAGATCTCGCGCAGGCGCGCGGCGACCGGACCGGGCTGGCCGGCACCCACGGGAATGCCGTCGATCTCGACCACCGGCATCACGAAGGTGGAGGCGGAGGTGACGAAGGCCTCGTCGGCGGCTTTCGCCTCCTCGATGGTGAAGGGCCGCTCCTCGACCTCCATCTGCGCCTCCTCGGCGTAGCGCAGGACGGCGGCGCGGGTGATGCCGTGCAGGATGTCCACCGAGCGCGGCCGCGTCAGGATACGGCCGTCCTTGACGATGTAGGCGTTGTTCGAGGTGCCCTCGGTCACCGTGCCGTCCTCGATCATCCAGGCGTCGTCGCAGCCCTCGGACTTGGCCATCATCTTGCCCATCGAGGGATAGAGGAGCTGCACCGTCTTGATGTCGCGCCGGCCCCAGCGCAGGTCGTCGATCGAGATCACCCGGATCCCCGTCTTCGCCTGCGGCGCGTCGGCGAGGCCGGGCTTCGACTGCGTGAAGAGCACCACCGTCGGCGCCACCGCCTCCGGGTCGGGGAAGGCGAAATCCCGGTCCGCCGGCGCGCCGCGCGTGATCTGAAGGTAGATCAGCCCGTCGGTCAGCTCGTTCCGGCGCACGAGTTCGCGGTGGATCTCCAGCAACTCGTCGCGGGTGACGGGCGCATGCATCGAAAGCTCCGAGAGCGAGCGGTCGAGCCGCGCGGCGTGGCCGTCGAAATCGACCAGCTTGCCGTCGAGGACGCTGGTGACCTCGTAGACACCGTCGGCAAAGAGAAAGCCGCGGTCGAAGACGGAAACCGTCGCCTCGGCCTCGGGCAGATACGCGCCGTTCACGTAGACGGTTCGGGTCATCTCTCGGTCTCCTCGTCTCGATTTCCTGCTGTCTCCGCCCGATCCGCCGCGAGGTCAAGGTGCCGCGTGTCCCCGGGGCGCGGTGGCGGACAAGTCGCTGAAATGGGCCGCGGTACGCGCGCGGACACGGCGGCCGGCCGCGTGGCAGGTGCCGGCATTTCCGCGGCCCTCACCCCCAGAGCGCCGCCTCCGGCGGGTGCACCCCGGCGGCGTCGTAGCGCAGCGGCGGCTCCCGGTCCTCGGCCAGCAGGAGCGGGCCGTCGAGGTCCACCACCTCCGCTCCCTGCGCGGCGATGACCGCGGGCGCCATGGCGAGCGACGAGCCCACCATGCAGCCGACCATCACGCGGAAGCCCGCCGCGCGGGCCGCGTCGCGCAGCGCGAGCGCCTCGGTCAGACCACCGGTCTTGTCGAGCTTGATGTTGACCATGTCGTATTTCCCCGCGAGCGCGGGCAGCGAGGCGCGGTCGTGACAGGACTCGTCGGCGCAGACCGGCAGGGGCCGCGCCATCTCGCCCAGCGCGTCGTCCGCGCCCGCCGGCAGCGGCTGCTCGACCATCTCGACGCCGAGCCGCAGCAGGTGCGGCGCAAGATCGGCGTAGACCTCCGCCGTCCAGCCCTCGTTGGCGTCCACGATCAGCCGTGCCTCCGGCGCGCCGGCGCGCACCGCCTCGAGCCGCGGCATGTCCTCGGGCGTGCCCAGCTTGATCTTCAGGAGCGGGCGATGCGCGTTCTCGGCGGCCTTCGCGTGCATCGCCTCGGGCGTGTCGAGCGAGAGCGTGTAGGCGGTCACCAGGGGGCCGGGCGCGGCCAGCCCGGCAAGCTCCCAGGCGCGGCGCCCGGCGCGCTTGGCCTCCAGATCCCAGAGCGCGCAGTCCACCGCGTTGCGCGCCGCGCCGGCGGGCAGCGCCTCGGCCAGCGCCGCGCGGTCGATCCCCGGCGCAAGCCCCTCGATCTGCGCGGCGACGCTCTCCAGCGTCTCGCCGTAGCGTGCGTAGGGCACGCATTCGCCGCGCCCGGTGGTCGCGCCCTCGGCAAGCCGCACGGTCAGCACCTCCGCCGAGCTGCGCGAGCCGCGCGAAATGGTGAACACCTCCCTGAGCGCGAACGCGTCGCGCGACACCTCGATCCGCACCCGGTCTCTCCCCTCGTTGCAAGGCGGCCACCGGGCTAGCACAGTTTCCGCGCAGGGCACACCCTGCCCGGGGCGACGCGGCCCCGAGGCAACGGCGTGACGGGCGCACAGGCCCTTTGGCGCGCAGGCCCTTTGGCGCGCAGGCCCCTCGTGTGCAGGCCCGTGCGGTCCGGCCGTGACGTCGCCGGACGCGGCGCTAGCTCCTCGCCATGCGCATCGTCCTCGCCCTCGCCCTTGCCGCTCTCGTGATCGCGGGTCACGTGGGTCTCTGGACCTCTGACGCGGTGCCACGCGAACTCAAGGCCGATCTCACCCGGATCAACGCGCTTGCCTGGGGGGTCGTGCTGCTGCCTGCGGTTGGCGTGGCGCTCTGGCGACGTGCGCACCGGCGCCGCAACGCGGAAGAGGCTGGCGACACGGGCTGACCGCGGCGCGCGCCGGTTGACCGCACCGACGCGCCCCGGATAGGCGCGCCGCGACACCCCGAGGAGCGCCCGCCATGTCGCAGACCCTGACCGTCGCCGCCGCTCAGTTCACGAGCCATATCGGCGACCCCGACGCCAATTTCGAGGAGCACCACGCCTGGGTCGCGGAAGCGCAGAGGGCCGAGGCCGACGTGCTCGTCTTTCCCGAGCTCAGCCTCGTCGGGCACTATGGCGCCGAGCGGCTGCTCGACATCACGATGAAACGCAACGATCCCCGCCTTCTGGCGCTCTCGCGCGCGGCGGGCGAGACGATCCTGATCGTGGGTTTCATCGAGGAAGGGCCGGCGGCGCAGTTCTACAATGCCGCCGGCGTCTACAAGGGCGGGCGCTGCATCTACCTGCACCGCAAGATCAACCTGCCCTCCTACGGCAAGCTGATCGAGACGAAGTACTACGCGCAGGGCCGTTTCGTGGACACCCACGCGATTCAGGAGGACTGGCGTCTCGGGCTCCTGATCTGCGCGGATCTCTGGAACCCGGCGCTCGTGCATCTCGCCTTCCTGCACGGCGCGACACTGCTGGTCTCGCCGATCTCCTCGGGCGTCGAGGCGGTGGGCGAGGCCTTCGACAACCCCGCGGGCTGGGCGGCGACGATGCATTTCTACTCCATGATGTACGGCGCGCCCTCGGTCATGGTGAACAGGGTCGGGCCGGAAGAGGACCTGACCTTCTGGGGCGGCTCGCGCATCCTCGGCCCCTTCGGCGAGCCGCTCGCGGTGGCCGGAACCGAGCCCGAGCTCATCGCGGCGACGGTGGACTATGCCGAGGTGCGCCGGGCGCGCGCGCTCCTGCCCACGGTGCGCGACAGCAACATGGGGCTGGTGGAACGCGAGATGAACCGCCTGATCGACCGGCTCGGCGTGCCCGACATCATCCGCGACGACGGCTGAGGCGGGGAGGGCGATTTTTCGTCCGAAAAATCGCCTTGGCACGCGGGCTGCTTCCGGCGCGGATCGAAACGGAGCCCGACCCGGGGACGGTTGCCCGAAAATTCTTCGTACGAAGAATTTTCGGCCGGCCTGAGGGCGTCGCCGGGCCCTTCCACAGGGGCGCACGATCGGCTATCCCGCGCGCGTTCCCGCAAGCCCGAAGGACCGCGCCATGAAATTCACCC
>NZ_JAWLFS010000328.1:0-2547 GCF_041685465.1 Rhodosalinus sp.
GCGTCGAAGTCGAGGACCAGCTTTTCCGACGTGGGCCGCGACTGGCAGGCCAGCACGAAGCCCGCCTCGACCTCCCAGGGTTCCAGCGAGTAGTTCACCGCCATCTCGGCGGCGCCCTCCTCGACCTTGCACCGGCAGGTGCAGCACATGCCGCCCCGGCAGGAATAGGGCAGTTCCAGCCCCTGCCGCTCTGCCGCTTCGAGCACGGTGTCGTCCTCGGCGGTGACGTTGAAGGCCCGGCGCGCGCCGTCGAGCACGACCTCGACCTGCACGCCCTTCTCCGCCGCGGCGTCCGCCGCCTCGGAGCGCGCGGGACGCGGGCCTTCGCCCTCGGTGAAGAAGCGTTCGAAGTGGATGCGCTCGGCCGGCACGCCCTTGCCCGTCAGCGCCTCGGCCACGTCGTCGATCATCCCGCCCGGCCCGCAGAGGAAGATGCCGTCGGCGCCCGCGATATCCACCGCCCCGGCGTTGGCCAGCCGCACGACCCGCTCGCCCGTGATGCGACCGTTCAGAAGCTCCACGTCCTGCGGCTCGCGGCTCAGCACGTGAACCAGCGTGAAGCGATCCACGTAGCGGTCCTTCAGCGCCTCCAGCTCCTCGCGGAACATGATGTGCGCGCTGTCGCGGTTACCGTAGATCAGCGTGACCTCGGCGCCCGCCGCCAGCCGCTCGGCCGCGATGGAGACCATGGGCGTGATACCGGACCCGGCGGCGATCAGCACGATCCGCTCCTCCTCCGCCGGCACGAAGCGGCCCTCGGGCGGCATCACGCGGATCACCTGCCCCGGTGCCAGCCCCTGGCAGAAGGTCGAGAAGAGCCCGCCTTCCACGTGCTTGACCCCGACCGTCAGCGGCTTCCCCGGCGCGGAGGCGATGGAATACGAGCGCCGCGCATCCTCGCCCGCCACCTCGGCGCGCAGCGTCAGATACTGCCCCGGCTTCCAGGCGAAGGCCTGCGCCAGGTTCTCGGGCACGTCGAAGCTGACGGCCACGCTGTCGGGGGTGTCGTGGCGCACATCGGACACGGTGAGCTCGTGGAACATGTCGCTCCTCCTCAGAGGCACTTGAAGTAGTCGAAAGGCTCGGCGCAGGCGCGGCAGCGGTAATGCGCCTTGCACGGCGTGGAGCCGAATTCCGAAAGCCGCTCGGTCTCTGTCGCGCCGCAGCGCGGGCAGGCGACCGTGGTCGCGCCGAAGAGCGCGCCCTTGCCGCCGCCCTCGACGGGCGGCGCGATGCCGTAGTCGCGCAGCTTTTCGCGGCCCGCCTCGGTGATCCAGTCGGTGGTCCAGGGCGGCGACATCACGCGCTCCACCCGCGCCTCGAACCCGGCCTCGCGCAGCGCCGCCTCGACCGCCATCTCGATGGCGAGCGTGGCGGGACACCCCGAGTAGGTGGGCGTGACGCCCGCGACGGCCACGCCGTCCTCCATCCGGACCCAGCGCAGGATGCCGAGATCGGCCACCGTCACGCAGGGCACCTCCGGGTCGAGGACCGAGGCCGCCGCCTCCCAGGCGCGGGCCTCGCGCGCGGTGCGCTCCGCCGCCTCGGCCATCACCAGACCGCCCCGGGATGCGCCCGATGCGTCACCTGCATCTCGGCCAGCATGTGGCCCAGCGCCTCGCCGTGCTGCATCTCGCGCCCCCCGGTTTGCGGGAAGCGCACCTCCGGGATCTCCAGCCGCGCCTCGGCGAAGATCTCGCCGATCACCCGGTCCCACTCGGGGCGCATCGCCGCACGGTCGGGCAGCGCCGCGACACCGCGCGCGGCCTCCGAGGTATGGAAAAGCTCCTCGGTGTAGCGGTGCAGTTCCTCGACGGCCCCCTGCATGCGCCGTGCGCTCTCTTCCGTCCCGTCGCCGAGGCGGATCACCCACTCGCCGGAGTGGCGGATGTGATAGGCCATCTCCTTGACGGCCTTGCCGGCGATGCCGCGCACCGTCTCGTCAGGGCTCTCAAGCGCGGCTTTCCAGTAGGGCTCCATGAAGGCCGCGAAATAGAGCTGGCGCAGCATGGTCTCCGCGAAGTCGCCGTTGGGCCGCTCCACCAGCAGGCAGTTGCGGTAGTCCATCTCGTCACGGAGATAGGCCAGCGCATCCTCGTCGCGCCCCTTGCCCTCGACCTCGCCCGCGTAGGTGTAGAGCGTCCGCGCCGAGCCGATCAGGTCGAGCGCCATGTTGGGCAGCGCCAGATCCTCTTCAAGCATCGGCGCGTGCCCGCACCACTCGCTGAGCCGGTGACCGAGCACAAGGTGGTCGTCGGCCAGCTCCAGAAGGGCCTCGAACAGCGCCATCACATGTGCCCCACGTCGTCGGGAATCTCGTAGAAGGTCGGGTGACGATAGACCTTGCCCGCCGTCGGCTCGAAGTTCTCGGCCGCCTGGTCCGGGTCGGAGGCGGTGATCGCCTTCGAGGGCACCACCCAGATCGAGATGCCCTCGCCGCGCCGCGTGTAGACGTCGCGCGCCGCGTTCAGCGCCATGACCTCGTCCGTCGCGTGGAGGCTGCCGACGTGCTTGTGGCTCAGCCCGTTGCGGGGCCGGATGAACACT
>NZ_JAWLFS010000329.1:0-2544 GCF_041685465.1 Rhodosalinus sp.
TCCGTCAGGCCGAGGAACATGACGTGCCGCCCGCCGCGGGCGAGCGCCAGCGTCTCCCCGGCCGGGAGCGGGAAGCCTTCCTCGACGTGGATCATCCGCATCACGCCCATGTCGTCCTCTTCATGGGTGTGCAGTTCGGTACGCTCGGCCGCCGCGGAGGTGGCGCCGATCAGGCGGTCGTCGGTGCCGGTGCGGTTCTCGATCACCATGAAGGCGGCGCCCGAGGCGGCCATCATGCCCGAGCTGCGGGCGTAGGGGTCCTCGATCACGATGCCGTCCTCGGCGACGGCGGGCAGGGCGGCCAGCGCGAGCGCGCCGGCGATCATCAGGGGCTTGAGCGGCATGGGCCGTCTCCTCTGTCGCGGGAATGGAAGAGTGGATCGCGGATCAGAGGCGGTGCGGCGGCGCGCGGGCGGCGAAGGCCACGAAGGCGGACGGGATGTGCGGCGCGGACGCGGCGGCGGCGAGCGTGGCGGGTGACACCTCGGCAGCCCGATGCGGCAGCGTCGCCGGCCCGCAGGCGTCCATCAGCGCGAGCGCACCATCCGGGCAGGCATGCGGGGGGCCGATCGGCTGTCCCTCCGCGTCCACTGCGACGGTGACCAGCCCCTGCCCGGCACATATCACCACGGTGCCCGCAGGCGCGGGCTGTGCGCGCGCCGTGGCGAGCGCCTGTGCCGTGACGATCAGCGTCACGGCGAGGACGGCAGAAAGAAGGCGGCGCGCGGTCAGGGACGGCCGGGACGCGTGATGCCGGCGTGCGGCACGCCCTGCCATGCGATCGGCCAGCCGGGCGTGGTTCAGGCCTCGGCGCTCTGCGCCGCTGCGATCTCGCGCTTGACCTTGAGCGCGCGCGGCGAAAGCTCGTCGTCCTTCGCCTTGGCCAGGAAGGCGTCGAGCCCGCCGCGGTGATCGACCGTGCGCAGGGCAGAGGCCGAGATCCGCAGCTTCACGCCGCGACCCAGCGTCTCGGACTGAAGCGTGACGTCGTTCAGGTTCGGAATGAACCGGCGCTTCGTCTTGTTGTTGGCGTGGCTGACGTTGTTGCCCACCATCGGGCCTTTTCCGGTCAGTTCGCAGCGGCGCGACATGGCATCCTCGTGACTTGGCGATTTCGGCTCAGCGAAAAAAGAAAACAGGCGGCCCGCATCGACCGCGGCCGGCACGTCGTTGCGTGCAACAACACCAGCGCGGGCCGCGTGTCAACCGCGAATCCCGGGCACGCCCGATCAGAGCGTGGAGAGGATTTCCGCGGCCGCGCCCTCGGGCGTCACCTCGCCCGCGCGCACGCGGTCGGTCATTTCTGCCATGCGCGCGCGGGTCGCGGGATCGCGCGTCAGCCGGGCGAGCAGTCCCTCGCGGACCTCCGCGGCGAACCACGCGGCCGCCTGTTCGGCGCGGCGGGCAGCGAAATGCCCGTGCTCCCGCCGCCAGTCCGCGAGCGCCTCCATCTCGGCCCAGGCCTCGGCCAGGCCGTCACCGGTGTACGCCGAGACGGTGAGCGCCTTCGGGAAATCCTCCGGATCCTCCGGCCGCTTGCGCAGGAGCCGGAGCGCGCCCGCGTAATCCGCGCAGGTGCGCACCGCCGCCTCGCGCAGCGCGCCGTCCGCCTTGTTGACGAGAATGATGTCCGCGATCTCCATGATGCCGCGCTTCACGCCTTGCAGCTCGTCGCCGCCCGCCGGCGCGAGCAGGAGCGCGAAGAGATCCGACATCTCCGCCACCGCCGTCTCGGACTGGCCGACACCCACCGTCTCGATCAGCACCACGTCGAAACCCGCCGCCTCGCAGAGCGCGACCGACTCGCGCGTGCGCCGCGCCACGCCGCCGAGCTGGCTCTGCGCCGGCGAGGGGCGGATGAAGGCCTCCGGCGCGCGGGAGAGCTGTTCCATCCGCGTCTTGTCGCCGAGGATCGAGCCGCCCGAGCGCGCGCTGGAAGGATCGACGGCAAGCACGGCGACACGCAGGCCGCGCTCGAGCAGCATCAGCCCGAAGGCCTCGATGAAGCTCGACTTGCCGACGCCGGGCGTGCCCGACAGGCCGATGCGCAGCGCCTCGCGGCCGGTGTGCTTCAGCGCCTCGAGCAGCGCGACCGCCTGCGCGCGGTGGTCGTCGCGCCCGCTTTCGATCAGCGTGATCGCGCGCGCGAGCGCGCGGCGGTCGCCCTGCGCCACGGCGCGGGCGAGGGGTTCGGTGTCCATGCGCGGCCTCCTTCCGGGCGCGCCGAGATGACGCGAACCCCGGGGCGGTGTCCACCCCCTCGCGGCCGGGTGCAAGCCGCTTGCAAGCGGCTTGCGCACCGCCGCCCTCTGGACGCCGCCCGGAGCGGCGGCGATAACCGCCGCCGATGGCCCAGCCGCTCCCGATCGACGCCGCCCTGCCGGAGCTGCTCGACGCGCTCCGCGCCCGTCGCCGCGCGGTGCTGGAGGCGCCGCCGGGCGCGGGCAAGACCACCCGCGTGCCCCTCGCGCTCGACGCCGCCGGCCTCGCGCGGGGGCGCATCGTCATGCTCGAGCCGCGCCGCATCGCCGCGCGCGCCGCCGC
>NZ_JAWLFS010000330.1:0-2543 GCF_041685465.1 Rhodosalinus sp.
TTCGCCCGCGTCAATCTCGAGGCCTCGGCGGCGGGATGCGCGGTGGTGGCCACGGCGGTGGACGGCAATACCGAGATCTTCGAGGACGGGGTCAACGCCGCGGTGATCCCGCCGGGTGATCCTGCGGCCGCGGTCGCGGCCCTGACGCGGCTCGTGCGGGACCCTGCCTTGCGCGCCCGGCTGGGGAATGCGGCGCGCGCGCGGGTCGCCGAGCGCTTCACCCTCGCGGCCTGCCATGACCGGGTCGCCGGCATCCTCGACGCGGCGGGTCCGCGATGACGCGACCGTCCTTGAGCATCGGCATCCCCACCCATTTCCGCAGCCCCGATCTGGCGCGGCTGGTGGACGGGCTGCGCCGCGCAGCACCGGACCTGGCCGTCACGGTGATCGACGACGGGCCCGATGCGGCGGTGCCCGGCGCGCTCGCCGCGCATGTGCCGCCCGTGCGGCTGATCCGGCACGAGAGGAATCAGGGCTATGCGCCCAGCCTCGTCGAGCTGTTCGAGACCTGCGAGACCGCGTATCTGCTGATCAGCGCCGATGACGATCTGTGCGATGCCGAAGGCCTCGCCCGGACGCGCGCGGCGCTGGACGCCGGCACGGTCGATTTCGCCGCCACGCAGTTTCACGACCGCAGCGGTGCATTGAAGCGCGGGCGCACCGCCGCCGGGCCGGTGTCCCTGGCCGAGATCCGCGATGCCAGCGGCCATGCGCCGGGGCTGATCTACCGCGCGGAGGCGGCCCGCGACGCCCTGCCGTTCCTGAAGGCGCGGCTGGATGCGGGGTGCTACGCGGCGCGGCTCTATCCGCAGGTGCTGCTGGTCTACGTGATGGCGCTGCGCGGGGGCGCGTGCCGCTGGCTGCCCGTCGCGCCGATCACCGAGGGCCCTGCGCATCCCGCGCGGCTGGCCGACAGCGACGGCACCGCCTATGACAGCCCCGCCGGGCGCCTGCGCGAACAGGAGGCCTTTGCCGCCGCCTTCGCCGCGATGGCCGATTACGTGCCGCAAACCGCCCGGGCACAGCTCGACGCGGTCGCCACGCTGCACGAACAGGACATCTACCGGCGGTTCATGCGGGCGCTGCGCCTGCATCATCCCGATCTGGTGGAGAGCTGGATCCCCGGCAGCCTGGTCTACTGCCGCCACTCGCTGCCGCGTCACCTGCTGAACCTCTGGGCCTTCCGGCGCGCGCGCCGCCGGGCCGAACAGGTGCTGCGACAGGAGAAACCATGACCCTGCGCGAGGATCTGAGCTGGATCCGCGGCGAGATGCGCCGCGTGGCCCGTGTCGCGCGGGCCCGCCGCGAGGGCGGCCTGCCGCCCTTCCGTCTGGCCGAGGCGCGTGCGCGCAAGACCTCGGACACGCTGGTGGTGCTGGGCTCGGGGCGCTCGATCTGCCGGCTGGGCGCGGCCGACTGGCAGCGCATCGGCCGCGATCACGACACGCTGGGGCTGAACTTCTGGCTGCTGCATCCCTTCACCCCGACCTTCTATCAGTTCGAGGCCGGCCCCACCCCCGAGCGCAGCCGCCAGTTCGAGGATTTCCTCACCGAACGCGCCGACCGGATGGCCGGCGTGCTGATGCTCTACAAGGATCTCGAACGCCACCGGCTGGATCTCGCGCGCCTGCCGCCCGGGATCGTGGCAAACCTGCGGGTGCTCAACAAGGTCAACCTGCCGGTCGATGACGCGGGCCGGCTGGCGCGCATGCTGCGGCTCTGCCGGCGGGTGGATCTGGGCGCGCGCACCGGGCTTTTGCTGTTCGCACGCGCCTCGATCGTGCAGGCGCTGAGCTTCGGGGCCGAGATGGGGTATCGCCGGATCGTGCTGGCCGGCGTCGATCTCAACGACACGCGGTATTTCTGGGACGAGGACCCGGACCTCGCGTGGTTTTCCTCGGGCCAGACCGGACAGATGCACCGCACCATGGACCCGGGCGTGTCGGCGGTGCCGGTCGACCGGGTGGTGATGGCGTTCCGCGACCTCTGGCTCGGCCCGGCGGGGATCGCGCTTTACTGCGGTCATGCCACATCGGCGCTGCATCCGCGCCTGCCGGCGTTCTTCGCATGAGCGCGCCGCTTGTCTCGGTCATCATACCGACCTGGCGCGACTGGCCGCGCGCCGCCCTGCTGGTGCGGGCGCTGATCGCCCAGACCGAGACGGATTTCGAGATCCTTCTGGTCAACAACGACCCCGGCGACCCCCCGCCCGCGGAGTTTCCCGACGATCCCCGCCTGTCTATTCTGGGCGAGGGCGCGCCGGGATCCTATGCGGCGCGCAATCGCGGGGCGGCCGCCGCGCGGGGGCGGTATCTGGCCTTCACCGACAGCGACTGCGTGCCCGAGCCGGACTGGCTGGCGCAGTTCCTGGCCTGTGCGCGCACGCATGGCGGGCTGATCTCGGGGGCGGTGCGCATGGTCAGCACCGCACGCGCGATGGACCGGCTCAACTGGGCCGAATCCTACGATTACTTCTTCGGCATCAACCCCGAGATCTATGCCCGTGACGGGGTCGCGGCCACCGCCAGCCTGTTTCTGCCGCG
>NZ_JAWLFS010000331.1:0-2533 GCF_041685465.1 Rhodosalinus sp.
GCTGTCTGGCGTCAGATAACCGGGCGTGGCCGGCAGCATCCACGCAAGACGCGACGCAGGGCATTGTGCCCGGTAATGTGCCCCCGTGTTCTGGCGGAGGTGACATGACTCGCGTTCTTTTCATCATGCTGACCGCGGTGTGGGGCACGGCAGCCGCCGCGCAGCAGGCCGCCGACGCGGTCGCGCCCGAGGCCGAAGCGCCGACCGGCGACATCGCGTTCTCTGCGGCGGCCGGGGAGGCACATGCCGCGAAGGCCGCCGGCCGGCCCGTCGCCGCCGAGGACTGGATGGTCGTGGCGGCGAACCCGCACGCGGTCACGGCCGGCGCGGAGGTGCTGGCGCGCGGAGGGACCGCGACCGACGCCATGGTCGCCGTGCAGGCGATGCTCGGCCTTGTCGAACCGCAGAGCTCGGGCCTCGGCGGCGGCGCGTTCCTTGTCCGCCACGACGGGGCGACGGGCGAAATCACGACGCTCGACGGGCGCGAGACGGCGCCGCACGCGGCGGATCCGACGCTCTTTCTCGACACCGCAGGCAAGCCGCTCGACTTCTTCGAGGCGGTGGTCGGCGGCCGCTCGGTCGGCACGCCGGGCACGCCCGCGCTGATGGAGGCGGCGCACCGGCGCTGGGGGCGGCTCGCCTGGGCGCCGCTGCTGGATCCGGCGATCCGGCGTGCCGAGGACGGTTTCGCCGTCTCGCCGCGGCTCGCTTCGCTGGTCGCGCGCGACGCCGAGCGGCTGGCGCGCTTCGCGCCCACGCGGGCCTATTTCCTGCCAGAGGGCCGTCCGCTGGCCGCGGGCGAGATCCTGCGCAATCCGGACTACGCCGACACGCTGCGGGAGATGCAGGCGGAGGGCGCCGCGGCCATCTACACAGGCGGGATCGCCGCGGACATCGTGGAGACCGTGCAGGGCGCCCCCGGCAATCCCGGGCGGCTTTCGGAGGCCGATCTCGCGCTCTACGAGGTGCGCGAGCGGGCGCCCGTCTGCGCGCCCTACCGGGGCCACGAGGTCTGCGGGATGGGGCCGCCCTCTTCCGGCGGTCTGACGGTGGGACAGATCCTCGGCATGCTGGAGCACTTCGATCTGGCGGCCATGGGCCCCGACAGCGCCGAGGCCTGGCGGCTCATCGGCGACGCCTCGCGCCTCGCCTTCGCCGACCGCGGCCGCTACATGGCCGACAGCGATTTCGTGCCGGTGCCGGTCGAGGGGCTGACGGATCGCGACTATCTCGCCGCGCGGGCACGGCTCCTCGAGGGTGCGGAGGCGCTCGCCCCGGATCGCGTGACGCCTGGCGAACCGGAGTTCGACCACGCGCTCGACTGGGGCGCGGGCCGGTCGCCGGAACGCCCCTCGACATCGCATATCTCGATCGTGGACAGCGACGGCAACGTGCTCTCGATGACGACGACGATCGAGAATGCCTTCGGCTCGCGGTTGATGGTGCGCGGCTTCCTGCTGAACAACGAGCTCACGGACTTCTCCTTCCGCACGCACGCGGACGGGCGGCCCGTGGCCAACGCGCCCGCGCCGGGCAAGCGGCCGCGCTCGTCGATGGCGCCGACGATCCTGCGCCGCGACGGCGCACCGGTGCTCGCACTCGGAAGCCCCGGCGGGAGCGCAATCATCGGCTACGTCGCCAAGACGATCGTCGCGCATCTCGACTGGGGCATGGACGTTCAGGCGGCCGTCGCCCTGCCCCATCTCGTGAACCGCTTCGGTCCCTACGACCTGGAGGCGGACGCGGGCCTCGAGGGGCTTGCCGGCGATCTCGAGGCACTGGGCTACGAGGTGAACCGGCGTGCCCTGACCTCGGGGCTTCACGCGATCGCGCTCGGGGAAGACGGCCTGCGCGGCGGCGCGGATCCGCGGCGCGAGGGCATTGCGCTCGGCGAGTGAGGGGCGGCGCGGCGGCCCTCGCGGGCCGGCACGCGAAGAGCGCGCGACACGCGCGATGCGCGGCCGGTGCCCCTCGCCCCCGCCGCGTGTTCGGGCTAGAGGCAGGGGATGGAGCAGGACGTCGAGATCTTCCTCGCCGCGCCGCCGGGCCTCGAGGCGGTCCTGGCCGAGGAGGCCCGGGACGCGGGATTCCCGCTGCCGGAGGTGCAGCCGGGCGGTGTCGCCTTCCGTGGCGGCTGGGCGGAGGTCCGGCGCGCCAATCTCGAACTGCGCGGCGCGTCGCGCGTGCTCGCGCGGATCGGGGGCTTTCCGGTCTTCCACCTCGCGCAGCTCGACAAGCGGGCACGGAAGATCGACTGGCGCGCGGTGTTCCGCGCCGATGTGCCCGTGAAGGTGGAGGCCGTCTGCCGCCGCTCGAAGGTCTATCACGACCGTGCAGCGGCCGCGCGCATCGCCGGCGCGCTGGAGGGCGCGGGCGTGCCCCTGGGCGAGGGCGGTGTCCGCCTGTCCGCCCGGATCGAGGACAACTTCTGCACGCTGAGCGTCGATACCTCCGGCGCGCCGCTTCATCAGCGCGGCCACAAGCAGGCCGTCGGCAAGGCGCCGCTGCGCGAGACGATGGCCGCGCTCTTCCT
>NZ_JAWLFS010000332.1:0-2532 GCF_041685465.1 Rhodosalinus sp.
AGGCTCAGCGCCCATCTTCACCGCGTGATCGAAGGCGTGCTGCGCGTCCACCACGCGCCAGCCCATCGCGGGGGCGCAGGGGCCGTGCTCCTCCACGAAACGGGCGGCAAAGCTGCCGGGTTCGGCGTTGACGATGTAGGTGATGTCGCCCTGCTGCCAGAGCTCGATGTTCTTCGTCTTGTGCCGGCCGACGAGCGTGTAGCCCATTTTCGTGAATAGATCGCGCAGCTCCTGTGGCTCTGGATGCGCGAACTCCACGAACTCGAAACCGTCGGTGCCGGCGGGGTTCGCCTCGGTGATCTGCGCCTTCGGCGCGTCGTGCGGGAAGGGTCCCATGGCGCGTCTCCTCCTCTGACATCTGTTGCTGAGTCGAAAATACGCCTTTGCGCGCGGCGAATTTGCGCATTCTGCGCCACTGGCACCCTTTGTCATGCGTGATCCCCGCACTATTTTTCCTGACAGCGCGAGGAGCCCGCAGATGCCTGACGAGATCGACCATCGCCTGCTCGCCGCGCTCCAGGGTGACGCGCATCTGACGGCGCAGGAGCTCGGCGAGATCCTGAACCTCTCGCCCAGCCAGGCGGGCCGCCGGCGCCAGCGGCTGGAGGACGCAGGCTACATCACCCACTACGCCGCCCGGCTCGACGCCGAGAAGCTGGGCCTGAAGGTGCAGGCCTTCGTTCAGGTGCAGCTTGCAACGCACGGCCCCCAGCAATCGGCCGAGTTCGCGCGCATGGTCGAGCTGCGCGCGGAGATCGTCAGCGCCTGGACCCTGACCGGCGAGGCGGATTACCTTCTCCGGACCTACTGCGAGGATCTGCGCGCGCTGCACCGGCTTATCCACGACGTGCTGCTGCCGCATCCGGCCGTCGCGCGCGTGCAGAGCCAGATCGTGATGGACCAGTTCAAGCGCGACGCGCCGCTGCCGACCTGACACGCCTCGCGGCACACCCGCGCACGGAAAAGGGCCGCCCGCGACGGACGGCCCCGGAACCGGCAATGCGGCAGGGATCAGGCGGCGCGCGACACCAGAAGTTCGTCGACCTGGCGGGCCGCCGCGACCTCGTCACTGCCGTCGACGGCAGCGATCTCGCGCGTCAACCGCTCCAGCGCGGCCTCGTAGAGCTGGCGCTCGGAATAGCTCTGCTCGCGCTGGTCGTCGGCGCGATGCAGGTCGCGGACGACCTCCGCGATGGCGATGAGATCGCCGGAGTTGATCTTCTGTTCGTATTCCTGCGCGCGGCGCGACCACATCGCGCGCTTCACCTTCGCCTTGCCCTTGAGCGTGGACATCGCCTTCGATACCACGTCCGGGGTCGAGAGCGAGCGCATGCCGATCTCCGTCGCCTTCGCCGTCGGCACCCGCAGCGTCATCTTGTCCTTCTCGAAGGAGATCACGAAAAGCTCCATCGCGATGCCCGCGATCTCCTGTTCCTCGATGGACACGATCCTGCCCACGCCGTGCGCCGGGTAGACGACGTGGTCGTTCGGACGGAATTCGGTTTTCTTGGTCTTCGTCATGCGGTCCTTCCTTGATCGCCGCCCGACGGGTCGGGCGACACGACGGAGCGTCACGGACGGGGCGAACGGGCCGACCGCAACAGTCCTCTATACCGGCAAAAGCGCCCGGGCGGCATCCTCCGTCCCGGGCGTCACACACTGCTTGTCATGAAAGTAATATAGCAGACTTGAGCCCCAGTTTCCAGCGCCGGCCCGGTCCACTGAGTGAACGCCGTTCGGAAACAGGCACTTGGCGCACGGCATCCCGGCCGAGACGCCCGCGAATCGGGGTTGTCAGCCGCCCTCGCCGGGCGACTCGGTGAAGTACTTCTCGAGCTTGCCCGTCTCGCCGTCGCGATCATCCGCCTCGGGCAGCGGGTCCTTCTTGGTGATGATGACCGGCCACATCTCGGAGTACTTGCGGTTGAACTCCACCCATTTGCCCATCTCGGGCTCGGTATCCGGCCGGATCGCGTCGGCCGGGCACTCGGGCTCGCAGACACCGCAGTCGATGCATTCGTCCGGATGAATCACCAGCATCGTCTCGCCCTCGTAGAAGCAGTCGACCGGGCAGACTTCGACGCAGTCGGTGTACTTGCAGGCGATGCAGTTGTCGGTGACGACATAGGTCATGAGACGATCCGGATTTCTGTGGCGCACCCGTAGCTAGTCCAGCCGCAGGGATCATTCAAGCGCCCGCCGTCGCATCGCGTCGAGGGTGCGGCGATTGCGCTTGGTGGGCCGCCCGCCGGGGTCCGGCGCGGGCCCGGAGGTCTCCGCGGCGGCGGGCGGGTCGGATGGAGACAGGTCCTCGTAATGGCCCTGTGCCTCGGCAGCGGGGCCACGGCGGGCGGGCAGGCCGGAGACGCGCACCACGCGGACGCGCCGCCCCTGCACGAATGTCAGGACGTCGCCCGCGCCGACGGTGGTCGCGGGCTTGGCGACACGTGTGCCGTTGACGCGGCATCGCCCCTCCGCGACCTGCTTCGCGGCAAGGCTCCGGGTCTTGAAGAAGCGCGCCTGCCAGAGCCA
>NZ_JAWLFS010000333.1:0-2531 GCF_041685465.1 Rhodosalinus sp.
ACCAGCCCGTCGGTCATCCGCGCCTTGAGATCGGCGGCGGCGCGCGCCTGCATGCGCGCGGGGATTTCTTCCGAGAAGAGTTCGATCAGGAGGTCGGGCATCGTCTGTCCTCAGGTCTCGGGCGGCGGCGGGCAGCCCGGCGGCACCGGGTCGCCGTCGAAGAAGGCCGCGCCGCAGTCGTTGATGCGGTTCCAGGCGACGCCGCGGCCGTCGGCGAAGACGGCCACCACGCGGTCGATGCCATAGGTCAGGTTTTCGACGCCCATGAAGGCGGTCGCGCGGCCCGCTTCGAGCGCGGCGCCGATCGCGTCGGCGTCGAAGCAGTCGAACCAGCCGGGCGCGACCAGCGGCACCGCGTCATCGAGCGTGACGTAGGCCCCGGCGAGCGCGTCACGCTCGGCCTCGACGGTGAAGCAGGCGCGGTAGCGGATCGGCGAGCTCGCCGAGTCGATGGCGCGGAAGTCCGAATGCGGCACCGGTTCCGGCGCACCACCGTCCTGCGGCGTGAGGACGACATCCTCGGGCCCCGAGGGCGGCACCTCGTCATAGAAGGCGTGGATCTGGAGATACCAGATCCCGACGCCGCCGATCACCGCGACGGCGAGGAGGAAAAGACCGATCAGCCGTCCGGACATCTCAGGCGCCCCCGGACCGGGCGCGGCGCGCGCGAGAGATCATTCAGGAGGCCTCCGCCGCGGCGGTCCAGCCGCCCGCCTCGGTCTCGACGAAGGCGTCGGCGCATTTCTTCGCCAGCGTCCGCACGCGACCGATGTAGGCCTGCCGCTCGGTGGGCGAGATGACGCCGCGCGCGTCGAGCAGGTTGAAGAGATGGCTCGCCTTGATGCACTGGTCGTAGGCGGGATGCGCCATGACGATGCGCCGCCCGGTCCTGGGGTCCTCGGCCGGGTGGGCGAGGATCGCCTCGCACTCGCGCTCCGCGTCCTCGAAGTGGCGGAAGAGGATCTCCGTCTCGGCGACGTCGAAATTGAAGCGCGAGAACTCCTCCTCCGTCTGGCGGAAGACGTCGCCATAGGCGAGCGGGATCGGCGCGGCGGGGTCGTTGTAGGGCATCTCCATCACGTGATCGATGCCGAGCACATACATCGCCAGCCGCTCCAGCCCGTAGGTGAGCTCGCCCGAGACGGGGTGGCAGTCGTGCCCGCCCACCTGCTGGAAATAGGTGAACTGGCTCACCTCCATGCCGTCGCACCAGACCTCCCAGCCGAGGCCCCAGGCGCCGAGCGTGGGGCTTTCCCAGTCGTCCTCGACGAAGCGGATGTCGTGCAGGCCCATGTCGATGCCGATGGCCTCCAGCGAGCCGAGATAGAGCTCCTGCAGATCAGGCGGCGAGGGCTTTATCAGCACCTGGAACTGGTAGTAGTGCTGCAGGCGGTTCGGGTTGTCGCCATAGCGCCCGTCGGTGGGCCGGCGCGAGGGCTGGACGTAGGCCGCCGCCCAGGGCTTGGATCCGAGCGCGCGCAGGGTGGTCGCCGGGTGGAAGGTGCCCGCGCCCACCTCCATGTCGTAGGGTTGCAGCACGGCGCAGCCCTGCCGCGCCCAGTACTCCTGAAGCCGCTGCCAGACCTGCTGAAAGCTCCGCGGCCGCTCGTCCGCCATGGCCGTCGCCCCTTCCCCTTCACCGCGCCCCAGCCCGGCGCGGCTTTCCTAGGCCGCGCGCCGGGCAGGGTCAATCAACCCCCGGCCGCGCACGGATTTCGAGGGTGCACCGCCGCACGCTTTCGCTATAGATGCGGCTGACGCAGAGCAAAGACAACGCAGGCGGGACCCATGGCGCGATATTTCGGCCTTCTTCTTCTGTCGCTCACGCTCATCGCCGGCCCGCTTCGCGCGCAGGACACGGCCTGGGTGCAGATCGAGGCGCATCCGAGCCTCAGGGAGGCGGAGGAGCGCGCCCGGCTCTTCGCCCGACGCCTGCCGGACGTCGCGGGCTTCGCGCTCGGGGGGGGCTGGTATGCCGTGGCGCTCGGCCCCTACACGCGCGAGACGGCGGAGGACGTGCTGGCGAGCTACCGCGCGGCGGCAGAGATCCCGCGGGACAGCTATATCGCCCGCGACTCGGATTTCGACCGGCAGTTCTGGCCCGTTGGCGCCGATGCCCGCGCCGCGCCGCCGATCGACCTGGACCTCGGGGCGGAGCCGGCGCTTGAGGACACGCCCGAAGAGGAGCCATCCGAAGCGGAGTCACCCGAGGAAACCCTGCGCGAGGCGCGCCGGAGCGAGGGGCGGCTGACCCGGGACGAGCGCGCCGAGCTGCAGGAGGCGCTGCAGTGGGCCGGCTACTATGACAGCGCGATCGACGCGGCCTTCGGGCCCGGCACACGGACCGCGATGGCCGGCTGGCAGCGCGATCAGGGCTTTGACCCGACGGGCGTGCTCACGACGCGCCAGCGCGCGGCATTGCTGGCGCAGTATAATGCCGTGCTCGAGGGGCTCGACCTGCAGGTGGTCACCGACGACCGCGCCGGCATCCGCATGGCGCTGCCGCGCGGCGCGGTGGCCTTCGACCGGCA
>NZ_JAWLFS010000099.1:0-10373 GCF_041685465.1 Rhodosalinus sp.
CGTGGGTGAGGTGCGGCACGTCGCCCGCGCCGGCCGAGCCACGCCCCGAGAGCGAGGGGTTCTCCATGAAGAAGCGGTGGCAGCTGAAGCCCTTTTCGCCCTCGTCGAGCGGCACGCGGTGGAAGCTGCCGTCCGGCGCCATCACCCAGCTCTGGCTCGTGTCGGCGAGGTTGGCGGCCATGATCTGATCGACGATCTGCGCCTTCACGGTCGGGTTCTCGATCTCCACCAGCGTCTCGATCCGCCGGTTCAGGTTGCGCCCCATCCAGTCCGCCGAAGAGATGTAGACGCGCGCCTCCGCCGAGGGCAGGCCGTGACCGTTGCCGAAGCAGATGATGCGCGAGTGCTCCAGGAAGCGGCCGATGATGGACTTGACGCGGATCGTCTCGCTCAGCCCCGCGATGCCGGGGCGCAGGCCGCAGATGCCGCGGATCACGCAGTCGATCCTCACGCCCGCCCGGCTCGCCTCGTAGAGCGCGTCGATCATGTCGGGCTCGATCAGCGAGTTCATCTTGAGCCAGATCCGCGCGGGCTTGCCGGCGCGCGCGAACTCCGTCTCGCGGGCGATCATCTCCAGCATGCTGGGCTTCAGCGTGTGGGGCGAGATGGCGAGGTTCTCCAGGTCCTCGGGCAGCGCGTAGCCCGAGAGGTAGTTGAAGACCTTGGTGGCGTCCCGCCCGAGCGACGCGTCGCAGGTGAAGAAGCTGAGGTCGGTGTAGATCTTCGCGGTGATCGGGTGGTAGTTGCCCGTGCCGTAGTGCGTGTAGGTCACGAGCCTGTCGCCCTCGCGGCGCACCACGGTGCTGATCTTGGCGTGCGTCTTCCAGTCGATGAAGCCGTAGACGACATGCGCGCCCGCGCGCTCCAGCATCCGGCTCTGGCGGATGTTCGCCGCCTCGTCGAAGCGCGCCTTGAGCTCCACCAGCGCGGTGACCGACTTGCCCTCTTCCGCCGCCTCGCAGAGCGCGGCGACGATCGGGCTGTCGCGCGAGGTGCGGTAGAGCGTCTGCTTGATCGCCACCACGTCCGGGTCGTTCGCCGCCTGGTGCAGGAAGCGCACCACCATGTCGAAGGTCTCGTAGGGGTGATGCAGCAGCATGTCCTTCTGCCGGATCGCGGCGAACATGTCGCCGTCGTGGTCCTGCACCCGCTCGGGCACGCGCGGCGTGAAGGACGGCCAGAGCAGGTCGGGCCGCGCGTCGAGCACGAGCTCCTTCAGGTCGGCGAGGCCGATGACGCCCGGAATCTCGATGACCTCCTCGGGGATCACCTCGAGCTCGCGCATGATCACATCCTTGAGCGCGTCGGGCGCGCCGGCGGAGATCTTCATGCGCACCACCTCGCCGCGGCGGCGGCGCTTCAGCGCCACCTCGAACTCGCGCACGAGGTCCTCGGCCTCTTCCTCGACTTCGAGGTCGCTGTCGCGCAGCACGCGGAAGGTGCAGTGCCCGATCTCGCGGTAGCCGGGAAAGAGGCTGTCGAGATGCAGGAGCAGCAGCTCCTCGAGCGGCAGGAAGCGGTGCCGCCCCTCGGGCGCGGGCAGCGCCACGAAGCGGTCGATCTGGTGCGGGATCGGCAGGAGCGCCTGCAGCGGCCAGCCGTCGCGCTTGCGCTCCAGTTGCAGCGCGAGGCTGAAGCCCGCGTTGGGGATGAAGGGGAAGGGGTGCGCCGGGTCGATGGCGAGCGGCGAGAGGACCGGGAACACCTTGTCGAGAAAGACCTTCTGCAGGTGCGCGCGGTCCTCCGCGCCGAGGTCGCCGCGCTCCAGCACGGTGATTCCCTCGGTCTCCATCGCGCCGCGCAGGGTGTCGAAGACGGCCTGCTGACGCTCCATCAGGCGCCGCGCGTCCTCGTCGATGAGCCGCAGTTGCTCGGCCGGCGTCAGCCCGTCGGCCGCCGGCGTCGTGATGCCCGCCTTGGCGAGTTCGCGCAGGCCGGCGACGCGCACGGTGTAGAACTCGTCGAGGTTGGTGGCCGAGATCGAGAGGAACCGCAGCCGCTCCAGCAGCGGAACGCCCGCGTTTTCCGCCTCTTCCAGCACGCGCCAGTTGAAGCCCAGCCAGCTGAGCTCCCGGTTGAAGAAGCGCTTCGGGCCTGCGGTCGCGCTCTCGGGCAGCGACACGGGCGCAGGCGTGGGCGAGGCGAGGAAATCGGCGGTGCTCATGAGGCCCTCGTGACGGCTGGAGGTGACGCGCGGATGACGACGGCCCGACTATCCCGCATCCAGTACCTCCGCCGCAAGCGCGCGCGTCAGCGGGCGCTTCTCCGCGAGCGCCGCGCGGTCGAGGCGCGCGACCGCGTCCGCCGCCGCGGCGAAGGAGCGGTCGATCCGCCGCATGACGTAGGTCAGCGTCGCCGGACCCGGGGTGAGCTGTCGGTCGGCGAAGAGCTTGGCGAGCAGCGCGGTCAGGAGCGCGTCGTCCGGCGGGTGCAGCCGGGCGTGGCCGGCCGCCTGCAGCCGGCTTTCCAGATCGGGCAGGGCGAGGCCCCAGCGCCCCGGCGCGTCGCGCGCCGTGACGAGGAGCGCGTGGCCCTCGGCGAGCGCGAGGTTGTGCAGGTGAAAGAGCGCCGCCTCCGCCGCCCGGTCGCCGGCGATGCGGTCGCCGTCCTCCACCGCGACGGGCGCACGGGCGAGGGCGGCAATATCGGCCTCCGCCAGGCGGTCGGCCGGCACGATCGCCGCCCCCGCGAGCCCGGCCCAGACGTGGGCAAGATGTGTCTTGCCCGCGCCCTCCGGTCCGGTCAGCACCATCTTGCCGCCCGGCCAGTGGCCCCATGCGTCGAGCGCGGCGAGCGCGGCGGCGTTCGCCTCCGACACGAAGAAGTCCTCCCGCCCGAGCGCGGGGCGCACGGGCAGCTCGAAGGGAAGCTGGCGCGCGGTCATCGCTCCCCGTCGTCCTCCAGCCCGCGGTAGAGCCGGCTCTGGCGGTACTGCTCCACGACGAAGCGCGCGAGCACGCCGAGCGCCGCGGCCACCGGCACCGCCAGCAGAAGCCCCACGAAGCCGAAGAGCGAGCCGAAGACCGAGAGCGCCAGCAGGAGCCAGACGGGGTGCAGACCGACCGACTCGCCGACGAGGCGGGGGGTCAGGACGTTGCCCTCCACGAACTGCCCGGCCTGGAAGATGACGGCGACCAGCACGATCCAGATCCAGTCGCCCCAGAACTGGAAAAGCGCGAGCCCGATGGCGAGCGCGCCGCCGACGATGGCGCCGACGTAGGGAATGAAGGTCAGCACCCCCGCGACGAAGCCGACCACCAGCCCGAAATTCAGCCCGACGAGCATCAGCGCCACCGCGTAATAGGTGCCGAGGATCACGCAGACCGTGCCCATGCCGCGCAGGAACCCCGACATCGAGGCGTCGATGTCGGCGGCGAGCTTCCGGATCACCGGCGCGTGGTCGCGCGGCAGCAGGCTGTCGATCTCCGCGATCATGCGGTCCCAGTCGAGCAGCAGGTAGACCGCCACCACCGGCACGATCACGAGAAGCAGCACGACGTTCAGGATCGAGCCCACCGAGGAGAGGAGCGTGTTCACAAGCTCCGCGCCGCGCGACTGCACGGTCTGGCCGATCTGGTCGAAGGTCTGCCGGAGCTGGCTGTCGGGCACGACGATGTCGGGGAACCGCGAGACCAGGAAGTCGCGCAGCTGCGCGACGAGAACCGGCGCGATCTCGATCAGATCCGCGGTCTGCCGGATGAGGGTCGGGATCACGAGAAGCGCAAGCACCGTGAAGAGAAGCAGCGTCGCCACCGCGATCAGCGCCGTGGCCGCCGCACGCGAAAGCCCCGCGCCTTCCAGCCGGTCGGCGACCGGATCGAGGAAATAGGCGATCGCCGCGCCGAGCACGAAGGGCAGCATCACGTCGCCGAGATACCAGAGCACGACGAGGAACACCGCCGCGGCGATGCCCCAGTAGGTGACCTGTGCGCGCGCCGGCAGCGCCATCGGTGCGTCCCCTTCGCTCGGCCTCTCGGTCTCTCTCGCCGCTTTCCGCGACCCGTTCAAGGGTCGGCGTCGGCGCGGCTTGCCTCGCCCCGGAGCCTCGCCTACACCGCCCCCGCAGTGCAGATCCAGAGAGGCCGCCCCATGCGACTGTCGCGCTACTTCCTGCCCGTGCTCAAGGAGACCCCCGCCGAGGCGCAGATCGCGAGCCACCGGCTGATGCTGCGCGCCGGCATGATCAAGCAGGCGAGCGCGGGAATCTACTCGTGGCTGCCCATGGGCTACAAGGTGCTGCGCAACATCGAGCGCATCGTCCACGAGGAACAGGCGCGCGCCGGGCACATCGCGATGCTGATGCCCACGCTGCAGTCGGCCGACCTCTGGCGCGAGAGCGGGCGTTACGACGCCTACGGACCCGAGATGCTGCGCATCCGCGACCGCCACGAGCGCGACCTTCTCTTCGGGCCCACCAACGAGGAGCTGATCACCGACATTTTCCGCGGCCACGTCTCGAGCTACCGCGAGCTGCCGCTGACGCTCTACCACATCCAGTGGAAGTTCCGCGACGAGATCCGCCCGCGCTTCGGCGTGATGCGCGGGCGCGAGTTCTACATGAAGGACGGCTACACCTTCGACCTCGACCGCGAGGGGGCGCTGCACGCCTACAATCGCCATTTCGTCAGCTACCTGCGCACCTTCGAGCGCATGGGGCTGCAGGCGATCCCGATGCAGGCCGAGTCGGGGCCCATCGGCGGCGACACCACGCATGAGTTCCTCGTGCTCGCCGACACGGGCGAGTCGGAGGTCTTCTACGACGCCGCCGTCACCGACATCCGCATGGGCGCGCGCGACATCGCCTACGACGACCGCGCCGCCTGTCAGACGGTGGTGGACGAGTTCACCGCGCTCTACGCGCGCACCGACGACACCCACGAGGACGCAGTGTTCGAGGCCGAGGTGCCCGAGGCGCGCCGCCGCCGCGGCCGCGCCATCGAGGTCGGGCAGATCTTCTACTTCGGCACCAAGTATTCCGAGCCGATGGGGGCCACGGTGACCGACCCCGAGGGCGCCCGCGTGCCGGTGCACATGGGCAGCCACGGCATCGGCGTCTCGCGCCTCGTCGGCGCGCTGATCGAGGCGTTCCACGACGAGGCCGGCATCATCTGGCCCGAGGGGGTGACGCCCTTCCACTGCGGCATCGTCAACCTGCGCCAGGGCGACGCCGCGACCGACGCCGCCTGCGAGGGGCTCTACGCCGCGCTCGCCGCGAAGGGGCTCGAGCCGCTCTACGACGACACCGAGGAGCGCGCGGGCGCGAAATTCGCCACGATGGACCTGATCGGACTGCCGTGGCGGATCACCGTCGGGCCGCGGGGTCTCAAGGCGGGCAAGGTGGAGCTCACTTCCCGGCGCAGCGGCGAGAGCGAGGAGCTGTCGCCCGAGGCCGCCGCCGACCGCATCGCGCAGATCTACGGGGTCTGAGGGGGCGCTCCTCCGGACCGCGCGGGCCGTCGTCGCTCCGGGGCGCCGCGCCTCGGCCTTCGGCCCGGCAGAGCGGCCCGCGCCGGTCTCACCGGCCCGCGGGCCATGTGACGCCCTTTCGGGCCGGACGCGGCGCTCTGCGATGACGCCCGCGAGGGCGGAAGAGCGGCACGGACGGCGCGGCGGGCGGGGGCGCTCTGCATGACGCCCAAGAACGACCAGCGCCTGTTGCGTCACATCCCCGGCCGCAGGCCGATTGGCAGGGGCCTGTCCGGCCCCGGGACCGCGCCCTTCGACGCCGCGGGAGGGGCGAGGCGTGCTGCCGCCTGCGCGCGCCGGACGGGGCGCCCCCGCCTCAGCCCTGCGGCATCCGCAGCACGAGGTTCCGGCCGTTCTTGACGTAGCGCAGCTGGTCCTCGCCGATGGCGCTGATCCGGCCGCCGTCGAGGCGGTCGCCCACCTCGACCTTTTCATAGCTTCCGTTGGACAGCCGCACGAGCGCGCGGCGGTTGGCGGGGTCGCCGTAGACCCCGATCAGGTTCAGCCGGCGCAGCTCGATCGCGTCCGTCACGGTCGCCGCGCGGGCGACGGAGGCGCTGGAGGGGATGTCGGGCGCGACCGTCGGGGCCTCTGGAGCCGCGGCCGCCGGTGCCGCTGCGACCACCGCGCCGAAGCCGCCGGGCCGTGGGGCCGGACCGGGCGAGGCGCGCACCGCCTGCCGTGTGCCGGTGCTTTCCGGAATTGGGGCCGTGCCCGCGTCGTCCGCCTGTTCCACGTCCCGCTCGGGCCCCCCGGGCGCGATCGGCCCGGGCCGCAGGGGCGGGCCGGCGGCCCGGATGTCCGCGGCCCCGGTCGGCGCGGCCGCGTCCTCCTCGACCTCGGCGGGGGTATCGGCGAGACCCGCAGGGCGCGGGATCGGGCGGAACTCGGCGAGCGCGGCGCGCCGGGCGGCCGCTGCGGCCGCGGCTTCGGCGGCGCGGCGCTCTTCCGGGCTTGCGCGCAGCGGCGGTGCCGCGGGCGGGCGACCGGCGATCACGCGCACGCCCTGCGGGGTGACGGCCCCCTCCGGCGTCGCGACCACGAGACCGCGCGCATCGAGATCGAAGACCGTGCCCGGTGGCGGTGGCGCGACCGGGGCCCGGGGCGGTGCCTCCGTCGCGGCCTCCGGCGTGCGCAGGGCGACGGCCTCCGCCCGCGTGAGCGCGTCGTCCGTTCCGGCGACCGAGAGGCCGGCAATGCGCCCCGCGGCCGGCGCCGCTGGGCGCTCGGGGGCCTTTTCCCAGATGCCCGTGGCCGCGTAGCGCGCGGCCGCCTCGTCCGGGTCGAGCGCGCGCTGGGCGGGCTCGGGCGTCTCCGCCGCGTCGGGCAGCGGCTGCGGCGCCTCTCGCGCCGCCAGGTCGGGCGCGCCGGCGGCCTCGCCCTCGGCTTCGGGGGCGCCGCTCGTCTCGCGGGGGAGATCCTCGCCCCGGGAGGCGTCCGGCGCCGTGTCGAGCGAGGGGCTCTCCGTCACGGACTCCGGCCGCGCCGCGCTGGAGGACGTCTCCGGGGCCGGCAGGAGGCGGGCGAGGCCGCTGTCGGTGAAAACCGCGGAATAGGCCCCGATCGCGAGCAGCCCGAGGACCGCGGCAGCGGTCGCCGCGAGCGCGCCGCGCCGGCGCGGTCGGCCGCGCGAGGGCGCCTTCCGCTCGCCGAAGCGGGTGAGGCGCGCGGCCTCGTCATCGGCGCGCCCGGACGGTCGCGTTTCGCCGCCGGATGCGGCGGGCGCATCGGGCGCGTCGGGCTCGGCCGCCTGCCCGGCGGGGGCCGCCTGTTGGCTCGCGATGCGTCGCAGGATCAGGTCGCGCCGTGCCGCGGCTTCGGGCGTCGGCGTGCCCGGGGCGGGGCGCAGCGACGGCGTGGTCGAACCCGTGGCACCGTTTCCGGCCTCCGGCATCACCCGTGGAACCAGCGGAGGCTCTGGCGGCGGCTCTGCACGACGTACCGATGTGAAGGCGAGGGCCGGCGCCCCGGGCGGCGCCTTGCGCGGGGCCGATCCCGGCGTGCCGCGTGCGCTGCGGAATTCGGGACCCGGCGGGTCCTCTGCGCGCCCGGTGGCTGGCGTCATCGTGTCCTGCCGCGCGGCCGGGGCCCGCGCCGCCGCGTCGGGGTCCTCCGCGTCCGGCCCGGGGGGCGTGCCTGCGCGGTCGTCGACCGGCGCGGCCCGGGCGGCCGGCGCATCGGAATCCCCGCGATCGGCGCCGCCCGTCACGGTGCCGTCCGGCGGTTCTGCGGCCGCTGGGCCGGTCGCGGCGGGGGCAGCGGCCGCCGGCTCGCTTGGCTGTCGCGAGGCCCCCGACGGGCTGGCGGCCGATGCCGCCGGCCCCCGCGTCTCCGCTGCCGCGGCGGCGCGGGCCTCGGGCGGCGGTTCTGCGCTTTCGGCCGCGGGGGCGTCGGGCAGGGGGGCGTCTCCCGTCACCACGACCGGATCGGCGTCGCGTTCGACACGCGCGCCGCGCGGCAGGACCTCGTCCGCCGCCGAGGTTTCACCGAAATGCACCTCGCGGGTGAAGCCGCCGTCCTGCGGCGCGGCCACGAAGCTCACCGGGTTCAAGCGATGGTGCAGCGCGAAGGCTTCCGCTTCCTCCAGCGTCTCGCGTGCCACCGCCGCGGCATGGGTCGTGCCGCCCGCGGCCTGCCAGTCGAAGACGAGCTCCTCCACCGCGTAGGGCGTCGCCCCGTCGAGCGCGTCGCGGACCATGCGGGCGCGCAGCCGGTCGTCGACATCGCCGGTGTCGAGCGCGAGGTAGCGGATCTGCGCGTCCGGAATGATCAGCTTCGAGACGAATCCGTCCGGTCGCAGGCCGAGCGCCGTGCGGCGCAGACCGGCAAGGTCGGCCGCAAGATCCGTGCTCTCCGGCGACACCTCTCCGGCGCGCAACCACCCGTTCGGCCCGCGCAGTAGGAGGCCGATCCCGTCGAAGGACAGCGAAAGAGCGAAATCCGGTTTCATTGCCACCGTCTTACCATCTTCTGCGGGGCGAGGGGTAGTCCCGTGACCCGCACGTCATGGATGATGACGGGCCTTGGGGGCAGCAATCCGCCAGTGCACTTGCCGAAAACGTCCGCGCGGCCGACACTCGCGAAACCGCCCAGACGACAGGAGAATGCCATGTCCGTTCGTGCCGCCCTGATCCTCTCGCTCGCGCTGCTGCCCGCCGCGCCCCTGGGCGCCGAGCGCGTCATCGCCGTCACCGGTCGGGGCGAGGTCACCGTGCCGCCCGACATGGCCGTGATCCGCCTCGGCGTGGTGAAGGAGGGTGAAAGCGCCGCCACCGCGATGGCGGCGGCGAACGACGCGGCGGCGGGCGTGCTCGACCGCCTCGCCGCGCTCGACATCGCCGCGCAGGATATCCAGACCAGCGCGCTGCGCCTCGCACCGGTCCGGTCCGAGACGAACGGGGCGCGGCGCGTCACGGGCTACCGGGCCTCGAACGAGGTCACCGTGCAGGTGCGCGATCTCGACACGCTCGGGGCGACGCTCGACGCGGTGGTGGCGGAGGGCGCAGACACCTTCGACGGGCTGCGATTCACCCTCGCCGATCCGGCGCCGTTTCTCGAAGAGGCGCGGCGCGGCGCGGTCGCCGACGCGACGGACCGGGCGGCGACCCTCGCAGAGGCGGCGGGGGTCGCGCTCGGACCCGTCGGCCACATCGCCGAGGAGAACGGGCGCTCGCCGCGCCCGATGATGATGGAGGCCGCCCGCGCCGACGCCGCAGGCGCCCCCATCGCGCCGGGCGAGATCGAGATGAGCGTGACCGTCTCGATGGAGTTCGCCATCGGCGCGGCCGAGTGAGACGCGCGCGGCCGGGCGCCCGTGGTCAGGCCGCCGCGGAGGTCGCCGCCTCCAGCCCCCTTGCGAGATCCGCGATCAGGTCGTCGGCGTCCTCGATCCCGATCGAGATGCGCACAACGTCCGGGCTCGCGCCGGCGGCCACTTGCTGTTCCTCGGTAAGC
Source organism: Rhodosalinus sp. (assembly GCF_041685465.1). Lineage (NCBI taxonomy): Bacteria > Pseudomonadati > Pseudomonadota > Alphaproteobacteria > Rhodobacterales > Paracoccaceae > Rhodosalinus > Rhodosalinus sp. Next base: position 9,421 of record NZ_JAWLFS010000099.1, read on the forward strand.
TGGCGGTGCGTGGTCGAGGCCGAGTGGATCACGAGCGAGCGCGTATCGCCGAGGTTGGCGACGTGGCTGAAGAGTTCGAGGCTGTCCACCAGCTTCACGCAGGCGTCGTAGCCGCCCTTGAGCGCGACTGTGAAGAGCCCGCCCGCGCCCTTCGGGCAGATTCGCGCGACCCGGTGGTGGTAGGGCGAGGAGGGCAGCCCCGCGTAGGTCACTTCCTTCACCGCCGGGTGGCTCTCGAGCCAGCCTGCCACCGTCTCGGCGTTCTCGACATGGCGCTGCATGCGCAGCGAGAGCGTCTCGATGCCCATCAGCGTGTAATGCGCCGCCTGCGGGTTCAGCGTCATGCCGAGGTCGCGCAGCCCCACGGCGATGCCGTGGAAGGTGAAGGCGAGCGGCCCGAAGGTCTCGTGGAACTTGAGCCCGTGATAGGCGGGCTCCGGCGCGCTGAGCGAGGGGAACTTTCCCGAGGCCGACCAGTCGAACCTGCCCGAATCCACCACGACGCCGCCCGTCACCGTGCCGTTGCCGGTCAGGAACTTGGTCATCGAGTGGACGACCAGCGTCGCGCCGTGTTCGATCGGGCGGCAGAGGTAGGGGGTGGCCGAGGTGTTGTCGACAATGAGCGGCAGGCCGGCCGCGTCCGCGATCTTCGCGATCTCGTCGAGGTCGGTGATGTAGCCGCCGGGATTGGCGATCGATTCGCAGAAGACGGCGCGCGTGTCCTCGTCGATGGCCGCGCGCACGGCCTCGGTGTCGTCGAAGTCCACGAACTTCGCCGACCAGCCGAAGCGCTTGATGGTCTGGCTGAACTGCGTGACCGAGCCGCCGTAGAGGCGGGTGGAGACCACGACGTTCAGCCCCGGTCCCATCAGCGGGAAGAGCGCCATGATCTGCGCCGCGTGCCCCGAGGAGCAGCAGACCGCGCCCGCGCCGCCCTCCAGCGTCGCCATGCG
>NZ_JAWLFS010000334.1:0-2521 GCF_041685465.1 Rhodosalinus sp.
CCCCTGCGGCCCGAAGGTCAGGAGGAGCAGGTAACCCGTCACCACCGGCGGCAGGATGAGCGGCAGATGCACGAGGCCGTTGACGATCTGCTTGCCCGGGAACTCCCAGCGCGCCAGGGCGTAGGCGGTGAAGAGCCCGACGGGCAGGCTCGCCAGCGTCGCCCAGACCGACACGCGCAGCGAGAGCGCGACGGCCTGCCACTCCTCCGCCCCGAGCCAGTCCATGCCTCAGTCCGCGACCACGGCGAAGCCCTCCGCCTCGAAGGCCGCGCGGGCCTCCGCCCCGGCGAGGTAGTCGAGAAAGGCCGCCGCCGGCCCCTCCGCCCCGGCGGTCGCCGCGGCCGGGTAGACGATCGGCGGATGTGTCTCCGGCGGGACGGTGGCGAGCGCGGTCACGCCGTCCTCGGCGCGCGCGTCAGTGGCGTAGACGATGCCGTAGGGCGCCGCGCCCGTGGCCACCAGCGCGAGGGCGGCGCGCACGTTGTCGGCCTGCGCCACCCGCGGCGCGACGTCCTCCCAGAGGCCGAGGCTCTCCAGCGCCGCCTTGCCGTATATCCCGGCGGGCACCGCCTCCACCAGCGCCATGGCGAGCCGCCCGTCCCCGATAAGCCCGGCGAGGTCGAGGTCCGGCCCGATCTCGACCGGCGCGGCCTCGGAGCCATGGGCGATCAGCACGAGCGCGTTGCGCAGGAGATCCACGCGCGTGCCCGGCGCGAGCCGCCCCGCCGCTTCCAGGTCGTCCATCCAGCCGGGATTGGCGGAGATGAAAACATCCGCCGGCGCGCCCGCCTCGATCTGCCGGGCGAGCGCCGCGGAGCCGGCGAGCGAGACGGCGACCTCGTGGCCGGTCGCGGCCTCGAAGCCCGCCTCGACCTCGGCCATGGCGTCGGTCAGGCTGGCGGCCGCGAAGACGGTCAGCCGCTCGGCCGCGGCGGGCGCCGCGGCGGCGAGAAGGGTGGCGACAGCGATGGAGGGCCGGACAGGCACGAAGCAAGCTCTTTCTGACGTTATGTTCCGCGAAACATATTGCGAGACCACGGGGCGCGCGCAAGCGTTATCTTCCATCGGACATATCCGCGAGCATGGCCTGCAGCGCCGCGATCTCGGCCGCGCCGGCCTCCGCCGCGATGCGCTCCAGCGCGCGATAGTGGCCGAGTACCGCCTCGCCGGCCTCGGTCAGCTGGGCCCCGCCGCCGCGCGCACCGCCGCGCGTGCGCGCAACGAGCGGTGCGCGGAAGGCGGCGTTCATCTCCTCCACGAGCGACCAGGCGCGCTTGTAGCTCATCCCCATCGCGCGCCCCGCCCCGGCGATCGAGCCGGCGTCGCGGATGGCATCGAGGAGATCGGCCTTGCCCGGCCCGAGCATCTTCCCCTTTCCGAACAGCAGACGGATGCGCAGCGCAGGTTCGCAGGGCACGGGGCACGGCTCATTCATGACGGCAGAATGGCCGCCGGTGGCATGGCGCACAAGGCGGACCGACGGTCCCGGTGGCCACCCGCGCCCTCCGGCGCGGGCACGACACCACGCGCGGGCAACGCCGGGCGGCTCGACGTCGGCGCCGCGATGGGTGACGACCCGGCGCAGGTGCAGGCGCCCGCGCACCGGGCGTCTCCGCCGGGGCAGGATCGCAGGTTTAAGGCGTGACGGTGTCGTCCCGCCGGGGTCGGGCGCGCGGCCGTTCGGGCGTGACCCGCGGCCTGGACAGCTCCCCGAATTGCCGGCCCCGCACGAGGAGCGGGTCCCGCGCAAGCGCGGCCACCGCCAGGCAGAGCCGCGGGGTCCGGCGGCACGGCCGGACGGCGGCTCTTTCCGTGGTCCCGCGCGGCCCCGATGCCGCAAGCGGGACAGGGCGCGCCCTGTATCGTCGCTCAGATCACCCCGATCTCCGCGAGCGCCGCGCTCAGGTCCGGCGGCAGCGTCTCTTCCTCGGCGCGTCCGGTCGGAAGGTCGGCGGGGCTGTCCTCGGGCACGAGGTAGCGCCACCCCTGAAAGGCGCGGCGCGGCGCCGGGCGCGTGCGCACCAGCTCCGGATCGAGCACCAGCGCGCAGCGACGCACGCCGTCGCGTCCCTCCACGGCATCGAGGCGCAGGATGCGCTGGCGGCACTGGATGATCCCCTTGATCACCCAGTAGATCGAGCCGCCCGAGAGGATCTCGGCCTCGCGCTTCGGCCACATGCGTGTCATGTGGCGCGGATGGCCGTCGGCGCCCCGGGCGGCGCGGCTCCCCTGCCATGCGGCGAGGGTCTCGACGCTCTCGGTGCCCGCACTCAGTTTCACAAGGTTTATGTGCTCTCGCCCCATGACTCCCCCAAGTCTTGGGACTATATTAACCTTCCTCGCCATGCTGACAACCGGACGCCCGCCGAAGGACGCCGCCCATGAGCCGTTTCGCCGCCCCCATCGCCGAGTCCATCTGGGACATGAAATACCGCTTCAAACAGGCGGACGGCTCGCCCGTCGACCGCACGGTCGAGGACAGCTGGCGCCGCGTGGCGCGCGCGCTGGCCGCGGTGGAGGC
>NZ_JAWLFS010000335.1:0-2516 GCF_041685465.1 Rhodosalinus sp.
TGGGCTCGACGATGACCGGGCCATAGCCGTTGTCGATATAGGCCACCGAACGCGCCAGGCTGGCGGTGAGCGGACGGCGCAGCAGGCTCGGGTCGGTCTGGACCGGCAGGCCGAGATAGCGCCGCAGCGTTGGTGCGGCCAGATCGGGGGTATCGCGCAGCAGAAAGCGCGCGCGCAGGTCACCGTCGCCCTGGCGACGCCGCGCGAGGTCCACCGCCTTTGTCAGGATACCGTCGCGGACCGGGGCCACAGCCACCCGGTGGGCAGCGACCGTCGAGGCCGGAAGTTGCTGGTCCAGCGGTGCGGCCAGCACGAGCCGGTCGGGCTGAACTGCAGCGACCTCAATCAACGCGGCCTCGCCGCGATCCACCGCGATGGCGGTCAGGCCCGGCGCGCGGAAGTCGCCCTGGCCGGTGTCGATCGCGATCTCCATGTCGCCTTGTGCAAGCGCGGCACCCGGCTGTGCCGTCATGTGCCAGAGCGGCACGCGCCAGGTCCCGGCAAAGCCTGCCCGGGCCAGTTCTGCCGCGCGCGCCATGCCGTGCGCATCGAGCCGGTGGCGCAGCGTGACGATCTCGCGCGGCACCGGGCGCAGCGCGATGCGTTGCTCGCCGGTCTGCGTGGCCAGCACGTCGGTGCGCCACTCGAGCACCTCCTCGAGCGGCGCCTGTACCGGGAACGGCCAGAGCAGGGGCGCCGGATCCGCCTCAGGCATCGAGCGCGCCCCTGTTGCGCCGGATCGTGTTGACGATGAGCCGCTCGCCCGCCGGCGTGGCGAGGTAGTCGCCGACGATGGCCGGGTCGAGCACGTTGATGATCCGTGTGGTCGGCGGTGGCGCCGTGTCGCCCGTGGTCTCCACCCCGAGCCGGCCGCCACGCCCGCGCCGGAGCGGCAGGATCGCTTCCGGTCCGGCCTCGCCCATCAACCCGGCACCGCGCGCGAACGGGAACACCGTGGGCCGGTCCACGATCCCGCCACGGGCAAAGGCCTGCACCTCGCCGGCGCGGTCGAAGACGCCCCCGCGCGCAAAACCGCCCAGCCCGAACAGCCGGCCCAGGAAGCCGCCCCCGGTGCCGCCCCCGGTGAGCGCGCTGACGATCGCGGCTTCGATCGGCTTGAAGGCAGCGTTGATCAGCCGCGTGGCGAGGTTCTGCGCGATCTGGGAGACCGCATCGGCAAAGGTGCGCCAGCTGAACTCGCCCGAGGCCAGTGCGCGCTTTAGCGGGCCGGTGATATCCTCGGCCAGCCGTTGGGCAGCCCGCCGCTGCGCCTCCTGCGCCTCGCGCAGCCGCGCGCCCGCCTGCGCCCAGGCCTCGCCCCCGCGCCGGGCTGCCTGCTCCATGGCCTCGCCTGCCGCGCCCGCGGCCGACCCGATGCGGCCGAGCGCGCCAGCGGCACCGCCGCTCTCGCCATCTTCGCCGTTCAGGCCGGCCGCCGCCGCGATCTCCTCGCGCAGCCGGCGCGCCGCGGCGCCGGTCGCGTCAAGCTCCCCGGAGGCGGCCTGCGATCCCCGCGCCACCGCTTCGCGCAGCCGGGTCCAGGCCTCGGTGATCTGTGCGCCGCCATCGGCCACGCGCGCCGCGGCCTCCCGGCGCAGCCGGATCGCGGCGCCTTCGGCACTGCTGGCGGCCGCGTTGAGCCGGCTCATCCGGTCGAGGGCCCGATCGGCCCCGGCCAGGAGCCCCTCGGCGGCCCCGCCGAAGCCCGGCACGCCCTCGAGGCCGGTGCCCAGCCGGTGCAGGAAGGTGTGCCAGCGCAGGCTCAGGGCCTCGAGCATCTGGAAGAACCCGGCCCTGATCTCCTGCCAGACCGCGCCGAGGGCCGGGACCAGCGACGAGGCGCTCGTCTTGATCCCCTCCCAGACGGCCACCGCCACGTCGCGCAGCAGCCGCAGCGCATTGCCGAAGCTGCCCGCGCCGCGCACCAGCCTGGGAAAGAGCATCGCGACCTCGGTGATCGCGATCACCAGCCCCACGAAGGGCAGCCGTGCCATCACCCGGCGCAGAAGCACCAGCGCCGTCGCGGCGCCGCGAATGCCGACGGCAAAGGCGGCGATGCGCCCGACCAGCCGCACCGCGATCAGCGCCGCAAAGGCCCCGGCATAGGTGGCGACGCGCTGGAGGTTGCGCCCCAGCCACGCGATCGCCACCCCGAGCGGGCCGCTCCGATCGGCCAGTTCCGCCATGGCCACGGCCATGCGTTCCAGTGCCGGGGCCACGGCCACCGTCAGCTGATTTGACAGCCCGCGCCAGACCAGGCCCAGCCGGGTGATCGCATCATTGGTGCGCTCGACCTGTGCTGCATCCGACTCGCTGACCAGTGCGCCGAAGCGGTCCAGCTCGGCCCGGGCCTGCGCCAGCACCGCGGGATCGATACGCTGGAACGCGGTGAAGGCCCGGTCGCCGAAGAGCTGCGAGAACAGCGCCGCCTGCTCGGACGCCGCCGCATTGGCGCGAATGGCCTCTGTCACCTCCCGGATGCGCGCGTCCAGCGGCAGCGCGAGCAGCCGCTCGGC
>NZ_JAWLFS010000100.1:0-10350 GCF_041685465.1 Rhodosalinus sp.
GGACGGGCTCTACACCGCGAACCCGGCGCGCGACCCGGCCGCGCGCCGCCTCGACACGGTCGAGGAGATCACGCCGGAAATCGAGGCGATGGCCGGCGATGCGGGCAGCGGGCTCGCCAAGGGGGGGATGCGCACGAAGCTCATGGCGGCGCGCACGGCGATGGCGGCGGGCTGCGCGCTTGCCATCACGCTTGGCGCGCGCGAGCATCCGCTGCGGGCGCTCGACGCCGGTGCCCCGGCGACGTGGTTCCTGCCCGATCTCGATCCGGCCTCGGCGCGCAAGCGCTGGATCGCGGCAATGAAGCCGCGCGGCGAGATCCGCGTGGACGCGGGCGCCGCCGCCGCGCTCGACGGCGGCAAGAGCCTGCTTCCGGCGGGCGTGACGGCCGCGACCGGCGCGTTCGGCCGGGGCGACCCGGTGGCGATCCTGGATGCGGCGGGCCGCAAGCTCGGGCAAGGGCTCACGCGCTACACGGGCGAGGAGGCGCGCGCCATCGCCGGGCACCGCTCCTCGGAGATCGAGGCGCTGCTCGGCTACCCCGGCCGCGCGGCGCTGATCCACCGGGACGATATGGCGCTCTGAGGCCGGGGCCGGGTAGAGAGAGACGAGAGAGGAGGCCGCGCGATGACCGACCAGGCGCAGATCGACACCCTCATGGAGGACATGGGCCGGCGCGCCCGCGCGGCGGCGGCCGAGCTCGCCTGTGCCCCGGCCGAGGCCAAGCGCCACGCGCTCGAGGCGGCGGCGGAAGCGCTCCGGGCGTCGCGCGCCGACCTGATGGCGGAGAACGCGAAGGACCTCGACTTCGGCCGCGAGAAGGGGCTTTCGCCGGCCATGATGGACCGCCTCGCCCTCGACGAGAGCCGGATCGAGGGCATCGCCGCGGGGCTCGAGGCCGTCGCGGCGCAGCCCGACCCGGTGGGCGCGGTGATGGCCGAGTGGGAGCGCCCCTCGGGCCTGCGCATCCGGCGCGTGCGCACGCCCCTCGGGGTGATCGGCGTGATCTACGAATCGCGCCCGAACGTGACGGCCGACGCGGGCGCGCTCTGCCTCAAGGCCGGCAACGCGGTGATCCTGCGCGGCGGCTCCGAGAGCCTGCATTCCTCCGGCGCGATCCATGCCGCGCTGCAGGAGGGGCTCGGCGCCGCGGGGCTGCCGCGCGACGCGATCCAGCGCGTGCCGGTGCGCGACCGCGCCGCCGTCACCGCCATGCTCGGCATGACCGAACATATCGACGTGATCGTGCCGCGCGGGGGCAAGGGCCTCGTCGGGCTCGTCCAGCGCGAGGCGCGGGTGCCCGTCTTCGCCCATCTCGAGGGGATCGTGCACGTCTACGTCGACGCCGCCGCCGACCCCGAGAAGACGCGCGAGGTCGTGCTGAACGCCAAGACGCGGCGCACCGGCATCTGCGGCGCGGCCGAGTGCCTGCTGATCCACGCCGATGTCGCCGACACGCTCGGCCGCGCGACCGTCGAGGCGCTGATCGCGGCGGGGGTGCGCGTGCATGCCGACGGCGCGCTCGCCGCGATCCCGGGCACGGTGCCGGCCACGCCCGAGGACTGGGGCCGCGAATACCTCGACATGGACATCGCGGCGAAGGTCGTGCCCGACCTCGACGCCGCGATCGCCCACATCCGCGCGCATGGCTCGCAGCACACCGACGCGATCCTCACCGAGGACGATGCCGCCGCCGCGCGCTTCTTCGAGCGGCTCGACAGCGCGATCCTGATGCGCAACGCCTCGACCCAGTTCGCCGACGGGGGCGAGTTCGGCATGGGCGCCGAGATCGGCATCGCCACCGGCAAGCTCCACGCCCGCGGGCCGGTCGGCGCCGAGCAGCTGACGAGCTTCAAGTATCTCGTGGAGGGTGACGGGACGGTGCGGCCCTGAGGGCCTCAGACCGTGAGCGCGAGGTCGCGGTCGCCAAGCCGGCTTTCCGGCCTCCGCCCGGCCTCGGCGGCGCGAAGGCCGAGGAGCAGGAACTCCACCTGACCCGGGGTGATCGCCCCCGAGGTCCCCGGTGCCGAGAGCCGCGCCCAGAGCGGCATGTCCGCTGCGACGCGCGGGGCCTCGGCCGTGACGCGCCAGCGCCCCGAAACGCGCCGGACCCGCACGGCGCCCCCGCGCGGGAGCGCCGCACCCGCGCACATCAGCGCGAGGAAGCCCAGCTGGACCTCGCCGCGCGTCAATGCCGCCTCGACCTGCCAGTCGAGGGCAAGCCGCGTGTCGGCGAGGTAGCTCTCCGCGAGGCGCGCGGCCTCGGTCGGGGGCAGGCCGTCGGTCACCTCCCGCGTGCCGAAGGCCACGCGGTAGAACCTGAGCCGCGCCTCCGCGCTCGCGCAGCTTTCGGCGACAAGCGCGAGCTCGGGCCCGGCGGCGGCCCCTCCCGTGAGCGACAGGAGCTCCACCCCGTTGGCGATGGCGCCCACCGGGCTGACCAGATCGTGACAGATGCGCGCCCCTATCAGCGCGGCGAGTTCCGCACTAGGGTCGGTCGCGACGGTATCGGCGGAGACGGACATGAGCGACCTCAACGCGATTCTCGAACCGGGCATGCTGGTGCGCCACCCCGAGCGCCCGGACTGGGGCGTGGGGCAGGTACAGTCCAACGTCGGCGGGCGGATCACCGTGAACTTCCGCGAGGAAGGCAAGGTGGTGATCGACGGCGCCCGCGTCGCCCTGCTTCCCGTCATTGAACCCTGATTCGGGTTAGCGAAAGGTAAACGCAGGCCCTCCGGGCGCAGCTTGCCAAGCGGGCGTGCCTTGCCTATGACGCGGGCTCTCACAGCGTCCCGGTTCTGCATGACGATGCCCGTCCCCCGGCCCGAGCCCGAGTTCCGCGTCCGTCTCGCCGCCGACGCGCAGGACCGGCTGGCCGCCGAACGCCTGCGCTACGCGGTCTTCGTCGAGGAGCTGGGCGGCGACGGTCCGCTCGTCGATCACGCGGACCGGCTGGAACGGGATGCCTTCGACGCCCATGCCGACCACCTCGTGCTGGTGGACCCGGCGCGCGACGCGGCGGCGCTCGACCACGTGGTGGGGGTCTACCGGTTGATGCGCGCGGACCAGGCTGCCGCGGCCGGCCGCTTCTACGGCGCTGCGGAATACGATCTCGCGCCCCTGCAGGCGAGCGGCCGGCGGTTGCTGGAGCTCGGGCGCTCCTGCGTCCATCCCGCCTATCGCGGCGGCACGGCGATGTTCCACCTCTGGACCGCGCTCGCCGACTACGTGGCCGCGCACCGGATCGAGATCCTCTTCGGGGTGGCGAGCTTTCACGGCACGGATCCGGAGGCGCTCGCGGCGCCGCTCTCGCTGCTGCACCACCGCCATCTGGCGCCGCCCGAGCTGCGCGTGCGCGCGCGGGTGTTTCAGCCGATGGACCTGATGCCCGAGGCCGCGATCGACCGCCGCCGCGCCATGCTGCAGGTGCCGGCGCTGATCAAGGCCTACCTGCGTCTCGGCGGGGTGGTCGGCGAGGGCGCCTTCGTCGATCACGCCTTCAACACCACCGACGTCTGCCTCGTCATGGACACGGCGCGGCTCAACGCGCGGCAGGCGGCGCTTTATCGCGGGGCGCGCGCGTGAGCCGCACCTGGCGCGGCGCACCACCGCCCGCCCCCGAGGCCGTCGGGCCGCTCGGTTGGCTCCGCGCCGTGGTCACGGGGGCGCCGCTCGCGCTCGTCACGTTCGGCGGGCTCGGCCTGATGCTGCTCCTTCGGCCCCTCGAACGCGCGCTCTGGGGCGCGCGGCGGCCGGTCACGCCCCGGATCACCGTGGGGGTCTGCCGGCTGGCGCTGCCGCTCCTCGGTGTCCGGCTCGAGCGGCGCGGCCGGCCCCTCGTCGGTGCGGGGGCGATGGTGGCCAACCACGCCTCCTGGGCGGATATCTTCGCGCTCAACGCCTGCACGCCGCTCAGCTTCGTCGCCAAGGCCGAGGTCGCAGGCTGGCCCGGCATCGGCTGGCTCGCGCGGGCGACGGGAACGGAATTCATCGCGCGCACCCGCCGCGCGGCACCGGCGCAGCGTGCGGCGCTCGCGGCGCGGTTGCGCCTCGGGCACCGGCTGCTCGTCTTCCCGGAGGGCACCTCCAGCGACGGGCGGCGCGTGCTTCCCTTCGTGCCGACCCTCCTGGACGCGGTGTTCGACGAGGGTCTCGAGGCGCTCCGCATCCAGCCCGTCACCGTCGCCTGGCACGCGCCGCCGGGACAGGAGGCCACCTTCTACGGCTGGTGGGGCGACATGGATTTCGGCCCGCACCTCCTGCGCGTTCTCGCCGCGCCGGGGCGCGGCCGGGTCGAGGTGATCTGGCACCCGCCCGTGGCCCCTGCCGAGCATGCGGACCGCAAGGCGCTCGCCCGCACGCTCGAGCGGGAGGTGCGCGCCGGGCTCGAGGCGGCGCTCAGCGCATCGCGGCCATAAGGGCGCCGAGCGCGGTGGCCGGCTCCGGATCGCTCCAGATCTCCTCGCCCACCGCGAAGAAATCCACGACCGGCGTCAGCTCGGCGATCCGCGCGGCGTCGAGCGCGCCCTCGGCCACCACCGGCAGTTCGATCATCTCCGACCACCAGGCGAAGAGATCGCCGCCCGCCACCGTGCCGTCGCCCAGCCCTGTCTCGGCGACGGGGCCGAAGCCGATGTAGTCCGCGCCCGCCTCGCCCGCGGACATCCCCTGGTGGCGCGACGCGCCGCAGAAGGCGCCGACGATCGCCTCGGCGCCCAGCATCTCGCGGGCCTTGCGCACCGAGCGCGCGCCGTCGGTCAGATGCACGCCGTCGAGGCCCAGCCGCTCGACGAGCGCCAGATGCTCGGCCACCACGAGCGGCACGTCGCGGGCATGGGCGATCTCGCGCAGCCCGTCGGCCGTTCGCGCCACCACCTCGGCATCGCGCGTGGCGAGGTCCAGCCGGAGACAGGCCACGGGATGGGCGTCGAGCACCGCCTCGAGCCGCGGCGCGAAGGCTGCCAGCTCGATCTCCGGCGGCGTGACGAGATAGATCTGCGGTCGCTCCTCGTCGTCCATGCGCGCCTCCCCTCACTGCGGCCTGCGTGATATCCCGCCACGGCCCGCTTGACCATGCCCCGCAACGGGCCGGGCGCGAGGCGCCCCGCGCCCCATCATCTTGGACGAAATACTCCGGGGGGTGAGGCGGCGCAGCCGCCGAGGGGGGCAGCGCCCCCCTGTCACCGTTCCGGGTCCCAGAGCCACGGTTCCGCGATCTCGATCGAATTGCCCGCCGGGTCGCGGACATAGATCGAGCGCGCGCCGTTGGGCCAGCGGAAATCGGCCTCGATCGTCACGCCGGCCGCCCAGAGGCGCGCGCGCCAGGCCGTGATGTCCTCGGCGCGCGCCGCGAGGCAGAGGTGACCCTGGCCCTCGGCGCCGTGCGGGGGCACCGGCAGGCGCGGGTTGCCCGGCGGTTTCACGGTCTCCTCCGGGTTGAAGACGAGCACCACCTGACCGCCGGCGCGGAAGAAGACGTGGCGCTCTCCCACGCGCTGGATGCGCTCGAGGCCGAGCGTCCCGCCGTAGAAGGCCTCCGCCGTGTCGAGGTCGCGCGCATAGACGGCGGCCTCGAGGACGCCGCGTGCCTCGGGCGCCGGGGGCAGCGTGTCGTCGCTCATGCGTCCAGCCTAGCAGAGCTCGCGGCGCCTGTCAGGCGCGCGTCATGCCCGCGTTACACGCAGGGTCTAGGGGCAGGGCCGGGCACCGGATATTGCGGGGGTTGCCGCAGCCGGAACGCGATATATAGTCAGATGCAGCGGCGGGGCGACGGACCGGCCAGGCCGGACGCCGCGCCGCCCAGAGGGCGGAGGCGCGGAGCGCGATGGACGGCGAGTTCAGGACGAGTTTCGTGAAGGAGCCGGCGGCGCTCCGGCGGCATCCATCGCTCGTGCTCAATGCCGACTATCGCCCTCTGTCCTACTACCCGCTTTCGCTCTGGCCGTGGCAGGAGGCCGTGAAGGCCGTCTGGCTCGACCGGGTGCGCATCGTCGCCGAATACGAGGACAAGGTGCACAGTCCCTCGACCGAGATCCGAATACCGTCGGTCGTCGTCCTGAAAGAGTACGTGAAACCGAGGAAGCGCGTGGCCTTCACGCGCTTCAATCTTTTTCTGAGGGACGAATTCGCCTGCCAGTACTGCGGTGCGACGCACGATCTGACCTTCGATCACGTGGTGCCGCGCGCGTCGGGCGGCGTCACGAGCTGGGAGAACGTCGTCGCCGCCTGCGCGAAGTGCAACCTGCGCAAGGGGGCCAAGAGCCTGCGGCAGTCGGGCATGCGCCTGCGCAAGCCGCCGCGCCGGCCGGGGGCCGAGGAGCTGCGCAATCTCGGTCGCAAGTTTCCGCCGAACCACCTTCACGAAAGCTGGCTCGACTTCCTCTACTGGGACGCCGAGCTGGAGGCCTGACCGGCCGCGCGCGGCTCGCATGGTCGGGGCGTGATCCGCGCGGACCGGGCGCCGGCGCGTGACGATGGCTGCACGACGAGGGCCGTGTCCGACGGCTCCCCGCCGTGTCCGACGCTTGCGTCGATGCCGGGTGTGGTGCCGCCAGGGCGCGCGTCCGTCCCGGTCGCGCGCCCCGGGCCGGGCGTCAGGCGCCCTGCGTCTGGCCCGAGCCCTGCTGCTTGGGCTGCTGCTGCGCCGGTTTGGCTTTCTGCTGGCCCTGGCCGCCTTGCTGCTGTGCGGCCTGCGGCTTCTGCGCCGCCTCGCCGGTGGCAAGCGGGTCGTCCTGACGCTGGACGGATCCCTCGAAATGCGCGCCGGACTCGATGGCGATCGTCTTGTGGATGATGTCGCCCTCGACCCGCGCGGTCGAGGTCAGCCGCACCTTGAGCCCGCGCACGCGGCCGACGATCCGGCCGTTGACCACCACATCGTCGGCGGTGACCTCGCCCTTGATCGTCGCGGATTCGCCGACGGTCAGCAGATGGGCGCGGATGTCGCCCTCGACCGTGCCCTCGACCTGAACGTCGCCGGTGGTCTTGATGTTGCCGGTGATGTGCAGATCCGACGAGAGCACCGACGGCGACGGCTTGGGCTTGTGCGCCGCACCGGCCGAGTCGGCGCCGCGGGGGGCGGGCGCGCTTTCGGCCGCGGGGGCGGGCGCGGGGTCCGCGGCCTTCGGGCCCGGCTCGTTGATCTTGCTCTTAGAAAACATCTCTCGCAGCCTTGATATAGGTCATGGGGTTCACGGCCTCGCCGCCGACGCGGACCTCGTAGTGCAGATGCGTACCGGTCGAGCGTCCACTGTTCCCCATATCACCGATGCGGTCCCCACGCGAGACCCTTTGCCCTTCGCTGACCCGCAGGCGCGACATGTGCGCGTAGCGCGTCTCGATGCCGAACTCGTGCTGAATCTTCACGACGCGGCCATAGCCCGACATCCAGCCGGCATGCGTCACGACGCCGTCGGCGGTGGCGTGGATGGGCGTGCCATGCGCCGCGGCGAAGTCGGTCCCCTTGTGCATGCGGCCCCAGCGCATCCCGAAGCCGCTCGTGAAACGGAAGTTGCCCTTGACGGGCAGCGCGAAGGGCGCCTTCTCGGCGGCGATGCGGTAGAGGTTGATCTCGTCCAGCCGCTTCAGGATGCGGCCGGCGCGCTCGGCTTCCGGCACCATGACCCCGCCGCGCGTCGAGATCGCCGCCGGCAGCCCCGGCCCGCCGAGGCCCGAGTAGCCGCGGCGTACCTCGTCGAGCAGGTCGTCGGCGTCGAGCCCCGCCTTCTCGAACATGGTGTCCAGCGGCTCGACGGAGACGAGCATCGCCTCCTCGAGTTCGCGGAAGATCGACTCGTTGCGATCCTGCACGAGGCGGAGTTCCTCGGCGATGCGCTCGGCGTCACGCTCGGTCTCCTCGGCCTCCGTGGCGAGGGCGTCGCGCTCCGCCGCGGTCTCCGCGAGCGCGCGTGTCAGGAAGGCGACCGTCGCATCCTGTCCGTCGCCGCCCGTCGTTGCGCTGCCCTCCTCGAGCGCGCGTTCGAGCGTGGCAAGGCGGGTCTGCGCCGAGTTCCGCGCGCGGTGCGCCTCGCTCAGGCGCGTCTGGACCGCCGCGAGCCCGGTCTCGAGCTCGCGGCGCTGCGTCTCGGCTGACAGAAGGTCCGACTGCATCGCCGAGACCTCGCGCAGCGCCGCGTCGAAACGCGCCTGCGCCGCCGCAGCTTCGGCGGCGCGCGCATCGCGCTCCTCGGCGAGTTCGTTGAGCCGCGCCTCGTAGGTTTCCATGTCCCGGCGCGCCTGCTCACGGAAATTGCCGCCGCCGATCGCGTCCATCAGCAGGATCGCGGTGGCGAGGATCGTCCAGCCGACGACAAGCGTGCCACCCGCGGCCGCGAGCGCCTGTGTCCCCGGCCGGAGCCGGATGAAACGCATCTCGTCGTCGGATTTCAGAAAGAGTCGTCGTTCCGGAAAAGCGCGCTCGGTGAGCGCGTGGAGTCGTATCGCAAGTTGCGTCCGCACGAAGCCTGCCCCTCGCACCTGTCCCAATGCCGGCGCTCGATCTCCCCAAACCGACGCCTTGCACAAGTGACTAGCGTTTGCTCGCGCTTTCGGCAACTTTTAGTGACCCGGTTTGGGCGGCCCGCTCCGCGACAATCCGCCCGGCTGGCGAAATTCCGCCGATTCGCGCGGCCGGGCGGGTCAGTCCATCCCGTCGGCAAGCGGCCAGTAGAAATCCGGCGGCAGCCCCGCCTCGGCCCGCTTTTCGGTGTTGAAGGGCGGTTTCAACGGACCCCTGAAATACTGCCGGACCAGCCCCTGGAAGGTCTCCCTCGGGTCCTGTTCGTGGCGTCCGCAGAGGAAATGGAACCACTTCGAGCCGTAGGCGACGTGCCCCACCTCCTCGGCGTAGATCGTCTCGAGCGCGGCGACGGCGTCCGTCTCGTGGTGCCGGCGGAAGAGGTCGATCATGTCCGGCGTCACGTCGAGGCCGCGCGCCTCCAGCACCATGGGCACCACGGCGAGGCGGCCCATGATGTCCTCGGCCGTGTCCTCGGCCGCGCGCCACATGCCGGCATGCGCGGGCAGGGCGCCGTAATGCGATCCCCGCGCGGCGAGGCAGTCGGACAGCAGGCCGAAGTGCTTCGATTCCTCGTCCGCCGCCTGCACCCAGTCGTCGTAGAAACCGGGCGGCATCGGCACATGCGCGAAGCGCGCGATCACGTCCCAGTGCAGGTCCACCGCGTTCAACTCGATATGCGCGACGGCGTGCAGCATGGCGGTCCGCCCCTCGGCGGAGCCCGGCTTGCGCTTCGGCACCTCGCGGGGCGGCAACACCTCCGGCCGGTCGGGGCGCGCGGGCCGCAGCGGCGGTGCCGCGCGGCCCACGGGGGGCATTTCGCCCGCCTCGCGGGCGGCGACCCATGCGGCCGCATGCGCGCGCGACAGCCGCGCCTTCTCGGCGGCGTCGGCGGTCGCCAGAACCTCCGCTGCGCACTCCGCGAGCGGACGCATCACAGCGCCTTCGCCGCCGCGAGCACCTCCTCGGCGTGGCCCGGGACCTTCACCTTGCGCCACTCGCGCACGATGCGGCCTTCGCCGTCGATCAGGAAGGTGGAGCGCTCGATGCCCCAGAAGGTCTTGCCGTACATCTTCTTCTCGGCCCAGACGCCGTAGCGCTCGGCCACGTCGGAGTCCTCGTCGGAGAGGAGCGGAACCGTCAGCGCGTGCTTCTCGGCGAATTTCTCGTGGCTCTTCATGCCGTCCTTGGAAATCCCGAAGACCTTCACGCCGAGCGCGTCGAACGCGCCCTCGAGGCCCGAGAAGGCGACCGCTTCCTTCGTGCAGCCCGAGGTGTCGTCCCGCGGATAGAAGAAGAGCACCACCGGCGCGGGGCGCAGGGCGGACAGGGTGACCTCGCCTCCGCCGGTGACGGGCAGGGTGAAATCGGGCGCGGTGGTGTCGCTCATCGGATGTTCCTCGGCTGGTCTGCAATCATGGCCCGTGCGATGATAGGGCCTTGCCCGCAGGATGAAAGGCAGGAGGTCCGCGCTTGTCATGACGCATTCCGCGCCGCCCCGCCGGCGCCGGCCCGTGCTGCCCTGGCTCGCCGTGCTGACGGTTTTCGGGATGGTCGGGGCCGGCATCATCGCCGTCGCGACGGGGGGCGGCGGTCTTGCTGCGCCCGACTGGGTCGAACGCCGGATCGAGGCGCGGCTGGTGCAGGCGCTGCCGGACGGGCGCATCGCGTTCGAGGGGCTCGAGGTCGCGCTCGGCGCCGACGGGCGGCCGGGGCTCGTGCTCTCGGGGGTGACGCTTTCCGACACGGCCGGCACGCCTCAGGCGAGCGTGGCGCGCGTCGAAGGTGCCGTCGCCGTCTGGCCGCTGCTCCGGGGCGAGATCGAACTGACCGG
>NZ_JAWLFS010000336.1:0-2513 GCF_041685465.1 Rhodosalinus sp.
GGCCTGTCTCGCCTTCGGCCGCCGGCGGGGTGTTGTCCGGTGTCTGCAACCAGGTATGCCCGCAGTTCGAGCATTGCACGTCACGGCCCGCCGCCGGGATCACCTCGTCGGGGACTTCGTACTGCGCGCCGCAGTTCGGGCAGATCAAACGCATGATGGCTCTCGCCCCGTCCGGGCCTTTTGTCTTGTCACCGAGGTTAAACCGCGAAATTCTTTCACGATAGCGTCTTGCCCCGAGGTGTGCGTGGATTGCAAGGCGACCGGTGCTGAGGCACAACAAGCCCCGGACAGGGGGACGACGGCGTGATCGAGCTCGAGGGCGTGAGCTACAGCTACGGGGGAGGCGACCTCCTGCGGGAAATCGACCTGACCCTTTCGCCGGGCAGCTTCCATTTCCTGACAGGCCCGTCGGGCGCGGGCAAGACGACCCTGATGCGGCTCTGTTACGGCGCGCTCCGGCCGAATTCCGGCCGGCTCTCGCTGTTCGGCCGCGAACTCTCGGCGCTCGATCGGGATGGCGTGGCGCGCGCCCGGCGGCGGATCGGCGTCGTGCACCAGGACTGTCAGTTCCTCGATCACCTGCCGGTCGCGGAAAACGTCGCGCTGCCGGTCGCCGTTTCCGAGACGGGCCGCGCGACCGACCCGGAGAATCTTTCCGAGCTCCTCGCATGGGTCGGGTTGAGCGCGCGGGCCGGGGCGCGGCCGCCCGAGCTTTCGGGCGGGGAGCGTCAGCGTGCCGCGCTCGCCCGTGCCGTCATCATGTCGCCGGAGGTGATCCTCGCCGACGAGCCGACCGGCAACGTGGACTGGGAGATGTCGCAGCGCCTCCTGCACCTGCTGGTCGAGCTTAACCGCCTGGGCAAGGCGGTGCTGATCGCCACGCACGACCTGATGCTGATCCGCGCCGCCAAGAGCCAGGTGCAGGCACGGGTGCTGCGGATCGCGGATCGCAGGCTGACGGCCGCGGGGGCGGATCTGTGACGCGCCTGCCGGGTCTCCTCGGGGGCGACGCACAGGCCGCGCGGGTCGTTCCGCCCACGGGGTTCACAGCGTGGCTCACGGTGTTCACCGCCGCCGCGATGGCCTTCCTCGCGGTCTTCGCGCTGGCGCTGTCCTTCTCGGCGGGGCGCCTCGCCGACCGCTGGGGCGAGGCGCTTGCGCGGACGGCCACGCTGCGCATCGCCGCGCCGGCCGGGGAAGTCGGCGCGCAGACCGAGGCGGCGCTGCGTCTGCTGCAGCAGACGCCGGGCGTCGCGGAGGCGCGCGCCCTCAGCGACGCGGAACGCCGCGCGCTGCTCGCCCCGTGGTTCGGCCCCGACCTGCCGGTGGAGCGTCTGCCGATTCCGCAGCTCATCGAGATCAAGGAGGAGGGGGAGGGCTTCGATCCGCAGGGTCTGCGCCTGCGCCTCGCCGCGGAGGTGCCCGCCGCGGTGCTCGACGATCATACCCGCTGGCGTCGGCCGCTCGTGCGGGCCGCGGACCGGCTGCGCGCGCTCGGCTGGGCAGCCATCGTGCTGATCGGGGGCGCCGTGGCGGCGATGATCACGCTGGCCGCGCAGGCTGCCCTCTCCGCCAATGCGCAGGTGGTGCAGGTGCTCCGCCTCGTCGGTGCGCGCGACGCCTACATCGCGCGCGCCTTCACACGGCGGTTCACCCTGCGCGCGCTGGCCGGCGCGGCGCTGGGCGCCGGGGCCGGCATGGGGGCGGTCGCCTTCCTGCCGCAGCAGGGGGCGGAGGGGTTTCTCACCGCGCTGGGCTTTCGCGGGCTCGAGTGGGCGGCGCCGCTCGCGGTCCCGCCGCTCGCGGCGGTCGTGGCCTGGGCCGCGACGCGGGCCGCGGCGCGGCGCATGCTCCGGGGGCTCGAATGATCCGCTGGCTCGTCTCGCTGGCCCACGTCATCCAGATGTATGCGATGATGGCGGTCATGGCCGTCGTCTTCACGCCCTGGGCGCTGGTGGACCGGCGGGGCGCCTATGCCGCCGTGCACGCGTGGTGCCGCTGGGTGCGCTGGACGGCGCGCTGGATGCTGGGGCTCAGGACGGACGTGCGCGGCCGGGTGCCCGAGGGCGAGGTGCTGATCGCCGCCAAGCACCAGAGCTTTCTCGACGTCATCCTGATCGTGAGCGCGGTGCCCCGGCCCAAGTTCATCATGAAGCGCGAACTCAAGTGGGCGCCGATCCTCGGGTGGTACGCCCTGCGCATCGGCTGCGTGCCCGTCGACCGCGGCCGTCGCGCCGAGGCGCTGCGCCAGATGAAGCGCGGCATCGCCACGGGCGACGCGCCGCCGGGCCAACTCATCATCTACCCGCAGGGAACGCGGATCGCGCCGGGCGTCAAGGCGCCCTACAAGATCGGCACCGCGGTTCTTTACGAGGCGACGGGCCTGCCCTGCGTCCCGGCGGCGACCAACGTCGGCCTCTTCTGGCCGCGCCGGGGCATCCGGCGCGAGCCGGGCCTTGCCGTGGTGGAGTTCCTCGAACCCATCGCGCCGGGCCTTTCGATGGCCGAGTTCA
>NZ_JAWLFS010000337.1:0-2509 GCF_041685465.1 Rhodosalinus sp.
GGCGCCGCGCCGGTCGGGCGGGAGCCTCGCATTCGACGCTGCTGGTCGAGGGGCTGTCGAGCGCGCGCCTCGCGCCGGCCGCCCGCGCGGCGCGCCCGGAGCGCGCGCCGCTCGACCGCGCGCCGGTCCGCGTCCCCGTGGAGACGGCGCGCACCGCCGAGGGCCTGCGCGTCGAGGCCGGGCAGGACGGCTACCGCGCCGAGTTCGGGCTGACGCACGCCCGCGTGCTGACGCTCTCGGCGGATGGGCGGAGCCTTGCGGGCGAGGATTTCCTCGTCGCGCTGGAAGCGGCCGACGAGCGGCGCTTCGACGCGGCGCGGAGCGCAGGCAAGCTGCGCGGGGTGGGCTGGCAGATCCGGTTTCACCTGCATCCCGACGCCGAGGCGCGCCTCGACGCGGCGGGCGCGGGGGTCTCGGTCGCGCTGCCCTCGCAGGAGGTCTGGGTGTTCCGCCCGGAGCCCGGGCCGCGCACCCGGCTGACGCTCGAGCCCTCGGTCTACCTCGAGCGCGGCCGCCTCAGGCCGCGCGCGACGCAACAGATCGTTTTATCCGGCCGCGCGGTGGAGTATGGGACGCGCGTCCGCTGGTCGCTGGCCAAGGCCGACGACACCGCGCTCGCGGTGCGCGACCTCGCCGAGGCGGTGGACGTGTATGAATGAGCCACGGAGCCCCGCATCCATGCCCGATCTCGTCCCCGTCCGCCGCGCCCTGATTTCCGTCTCCGACAAGACCGGCCTGCCCGAACTCGGCCGGGCGCTCGCCGCGCGCGGGGTCGAGGTGCTCTCGACCGGCGGCACGGCCGCCGCCCTGCGGGAGGCGGGCTGCACCGTGCGCGACGTGTCCGACGTCACGGGCCTGCCCGAGATGATGGACGGCCGCGTCAAGACGCTGCACCCGGCGGTGCACGGCGGATTGCTGGCGCTGCGCGACGCGCCCGACCACGTCGCGGCGATGGAGACGCACGGCATCCCGCCGATCGACCTCCTGGTGGTCAACCTCTACCCCTTCGAGGCGACGGTCGCCGCCGGCGCGGGGGAGGCCGAGGCGGTCGAGCAGATCGACATCGGCGGGCCGGCGATGATCCGCGCGGCGGCCAAGAACCATGCCCATGTCGCCGCGGTGGTGGACGTGGAGGACTACGACGCGCTGCTCGCCGAGCTCGACGCCAACGAGGGCGCGACGACGCTCGCGTTCCGCAAGGCGCTGGCGCTGACGGCCTTCGGGCGCACGGCGGCCTACGACGCGGCGGTGAGCGGCTGGATGGCCGAGAGCCTCGGCGTCTTCGCGCCGCGCCGGCGGGTCATGGGCGGCAAGCTCGCCGAGGAACTCCGCTACGGCGAGAACCCGCACCAGCGCGCGGCCTTTTACGCCGAGACGGACCCGGCGCCGGGCGTGGCCGCGGCGCGGCTCCTGCAGGGCAAGGCGCTCTCCTACAACAACATCAACGATACCGACGCGGCCTATGCCCTCGCCGCCGAGTTCCTGCCGGCCGACGGCGCGGCCTGCGTCATCGTCAAGCACGCCAACCCCTGCGGCGCGGCGCGCGCGGCCTCGTCGCTCGAGGCCTACCGCAAGGCGCGCGAGTGCGACCCCGTCAGCGCCTTCGGCGGCATCGTGGCGCTCAACACGACGCTCGACGCAGAAACGGCGCAGGCGATCCTCGAGCTTTTCACCGAGGTCGTCATCGCCCCCGCGGTGAACGACGAGGCGCAGGCGCTCTTCGCGCAGAAGCCGAACGTCCGGCTGCTGAAGGCGCCGGGCCTGCCCAATCCCGGCGCGCCGGCGCTGGCCGCGCGGCAGGTGACGGGCGGCTGGCTCGTGCAGGACGCCGACACGCGCGGCGTCGCGCCGGAGACGCTGAAGGTCGTCACCGCCCGCGCGCCCTCGGAAGCGGAGATGCGCGATCTCGCCTTCGCCTGGACGGTGGCCAAGCACGTCAAGTCGAACGCCATCGTCTACGCGAAGGGTCGCGCGACGGTGGGCATCGGCGCGGGACAGATGAGCCGCGTCGATTCGGCGCGCATCGCCGCGGAGAAGGCGCGCGCCATGGCCCGGGAGCTCGGCCTGCCCGAGCCGCCGACGGCGGGCGCGGCGGTGGCCTCGGACGCCTTCTTCCCCTTCGCCGACGGGATCGAGGCACTGGCCGCGGCGGGCGCGACGGCGGTGATCCAGCCCGGCGGCGCGCGCCGCGACGCCGAGGTGATCGCCGCGGCCGAGGCGCACGGCATGGCGATGGTCTTCACCGGCGAGCGGCATTTCCGGCATTGAGCGGGGCAGGGGGGCGCTGCCCCCCGTCCGCGCGGGCGCGCGGACTCCCCCCGGAGTATTTGCGCCAAGATGATGGGCGCGGCGGTGCGACAGGGAGCGGGGACATGCGGCTGATGGGCGTGGTGGCGGCGGCGATCTTCGGGATCGACCAGGCGCTGAAGTATTACGTGGTGCATGTGCTCGCGCTGGCCCAGGTGCGGGCGATCGACGTCTGGCCGCCCTATCTGACCCTGCGGATGGC
>NZ_JAWLFS010000101.1:0-10271 GCF_041685465.1 Rhodosalinus sp.
CCCGGTCTCGCGCGAGCGCGAGGTCTCGAGACGCACGAACGGATCGAAGACCCGCTCCAGATCGCCCTCGGGCAGGCCGGGGCCGTCGTCCTCGATCACGACGCGGGCCAGACCGTTCTCCACCTCCAGCCGGACCCGCGCGCCGCCGCCGTAGCGCTGCGCGTTCTCCAAAAGGTTGCGCAGCGCACGGCGCAGGGCGAGGCGGCGGAGCGGCAGGACCGCCGGCGCAGGCGCGGCGACCGTGACCGCAGGGCCGGTCTCGGAGAGCTCATTGGCGAGATCGGCGAGGAGCGTTGCGAGATCCACCGGCTCGGGCGGCTGATCGGGCGAGACGCCGCGGGCATAGGCGAGCGTGGCTTCCACCATCTCCTGCATCTCGTCGAGCGTCGCGGTCATGCGCTCGCGCGTCTCGGCGTCCTCGACCATCTCCGCGCGCAGCCGCAGCGCCGTGATCGGCGAGCGCAGGTCATGGCCGAGCGCGGCGAGCATCCGCGTGCGATCCGCCATCATCCCCGCGAGCCGGCGCTGCATCCGCGCCAGCGCCTCGGCGAGCGCCTGCACCTCGCGCGGGCCGTCGCGCGGCATGTCGACGGGCTGCGCGTCGGTCCCCACGGCGTCCGCCGCCCGAGCCAACCGGCGGAGCGGCCCGGTGATGCGCCGCAGCCCGAGCCAGAGCGCCCCCATCAGGAGCGCGAGCGAGACGACCGTGGTGCCGAGGATCGCGGGCGGAAGCTGCACACCCGGACGCCAGGCCCGCGAGGTGACGTTGAGCCACTCGCCGCCGGCAAGCGGGATCGAGAGGCGCATCTCCACCGGCGCCACGCCGGCCTCCGCCATCCGCCCGTGCCGCCGGCCGTGATGCCCCGCCCCCTGCATCGCATGCGTCGCATGCGCCTCGCTCAGGCGGATGTCACGGTCCGCATCCAGCCCCATCCGGCCCAGAAGCCGCGCACGCAGGCGTGGGCGCAACGTCGCCTCCGGCCCGATCAGCGGCTCCGTGTCGACGGTGAAGCGGCGCAGCCGCGAGCCCGCCGCCTCCAGCACCAGCGCGCGCTCGCCCCCCTCTGCCTGCTCCAGCAGCCGCGCAACGGTGCCCGCGCGCTCGACCGTCTCGATGCGCTGCGCGATGCTGAGCGCTTCGCCCCGCTCTCCGGCGAAGATCCAGACGCTCGCCGCCTGCGCCGCGAGGAAGGCCAGCAGGATCAGGAGGGCGAGCTGGCCGAGGATGCCGCGGGGCCGGAGCCGGCTCATGTCACCTCCCGCACCTCGGCGGCGAGGCTGTAGCCGCCGGCGCGGATCGTGGCGATGATTCGCGGATGGGCGGGGTCGTCCTCGATCTTGCGGCGCAGCCGGCTCACCTGGTTGTCGATGCTGCGGTCGAAGACATCGGCCTCCCGCCCGGTCGTCAGGTGCAGGAGCCGCTCGCGCGAGAGCACGACGCGCGGGCGCTCCAGAAGCGCGGTGAGGAGGCGGAACTCGCCCGTGGTGAGCGCGACCTGCCGCCCGTCGGCCTGCGTGAGCTGGCGCGTGTCGGTGTCGAGCACCCGGCCCGCGAAGGCGAGCCTGCGCCCGCCGAGGCGTCCCGCAAGCGGTTCGGGCCGTTCGGCGCGGCGCAGGATCGCCTTCACCCGCGCGAGAAGCTCGCGCGGGTTGAACGGCTTCACGAGGTAGTCGTCCGCCCCGATCTCCAGCCCCACGATGCGGTCGGTCTCCTCCGAGAGCGCGCTCAGCATCAGGATCGGCGGACCGCCGTCGGCGGCAAGCCGGCGCGCGGCCGAAAGCCCGTCCTCGCCCGGCATCATCACGTCGAGCACGACAAGATCGTAGCGCCCGGCCTTCAGCGCCGCGTCCATTTCGGCGGCGCTCTTCGCGGCCTCGGCGCGCATGCCGTTCTTCTGAAGGTAGCGGGTGACGGCGTCGCGGATCTCGCGGTGATCGTCCACGACGAGGATTCGGGGGATGCGGTCGGGTGAGGTCATGACCCCGTGATAGCGCGGATCCGCGCGCGCAGGACAGGCGGCCTGTCGCGCTCCGTCGCGCGGCAGGCGTCCTGCGACAGAGCGTTACACTTTCCCGCCCCCGCCGGCATCCTTCTGCGACAGGACGCGGGCAGGTTGGCCTCATCGACACACCAGACCGAAGAGGTGACGCAATGACCCGCAAGACGATCCTGACCCTCGGCGCGCTCGCCGCCGGCACCCTCCTCGGCGCTGCCGCCCTCGCCGCCTCCGGCGACCGCGGCCCCGGCGCCGGGCAGATGATGATGGGGCACCATGGCGGTGGGATGATGACGGCGCCTGACGGCTCCGGGATGGGCCGGCAGGGCCGCGATGGCCAGACCATGGGCATGGCGCGGCAGGGACGACAGGGGGGCGGCTCCGCCCGCCTCGGCGCGCTGGCCGAAACGCCGGCCTTTCAGGACTTCGACACCGACGGCGACGGCACCGTGACCCTCGAAGAGGCGCGGGCCGGGGCGGAGGCGCTGCACGCGAGCCACGACGCGGACGGCGACGGCGGGCTCACCGATGCGGAGTTCGAAGACCTCTTCGCCGAGATCGCGCGCGGCATGGCCTCCCGGCCCTTCGCGCGGCTCGACGTCGATGGTGACGGACGCCTCAGCCCCGAGGAACTGGCCCTGCCTGCGCAGATGATGGCCCGCCGGATGCTGATGCAGTCGCGCGAGGGCCGCACGGCGCCCGAGTGAGCATCGACGACGGCAGGCGCGGCCACCGCGCCTGCCCCGACGCGCGCGCCAGCGGCATCGCCCTGCCCGGCGTGGTCACCCGATTCGGCGCCGCGCAACAGCCCGTGACGCCACCCATTGCGCAAGAGCCGTGCCGCGCACCTCCGGCCGCGAGCGCGGCGCCGCCGCTTGATCCGCGCGTGCAGATCGGGCGACGATCGCGGTGAACGCGGGATCGCCCCGCGCCGTGCCGCGCGGGGAGCGGGGCGCGGCCACCGACCGGAGGGCGGAGATGCAGGACAGGCGGCGCGCCCCGATCGACCGGCCCTTCCTCCTCGGCGCGGCGATCGGCAGCGGGCTCGTGGCGCGGGCGGCAGAGCGGGGCGGCGCGGATTTCGTGCTCGCCCTCAACGCCGGGCAGATCCGTGGACGCGGGCTGCCCTCGGTGGCGTCCATGCTGCCGCTCGGCGACACGAATGCCGACATGATCGAGATCGCCCGGCGGGACATCGCCGCGCAGATCCATGTGCCGGTCTACGCCGGACTGACGGTCTTCGAGCCGCCCGCGCGGCTTTCGCAGGACCTGCGGCGGCTGGCGGCGAGCGACGTCGCGGGCGTCGTGAACTTTCCCACGGTGGTGCACTATTCCGGGGAAGTGCGCCGCAGCCTCGAAGCGGCCGGCTGCGGCTTCGAGGCAGAGATGGCGATGCTGGCGCAGGCCGCGGCCCTCGGCCTCTCGACGCTTGCCTATGTCACGACGGACGCCGAGGCCCGCGCCGCGGCCCGGATCGCGCCGGACATGGTCTGCGTCAACTTCGGCTGGAACGCCGGGGGTCGGCTCACCGAGCTGGTGCCGGACGTGTCGATCAACGAGGCGATCCTGCGTGCACGCACGATCGCCCGAAGCCTTGCGCAGGAAGCGCCCGAAACCGCGGTGCTGATCGAGGGCGGGCCGGTGGTCCATCCGCGTCAGGTGGCCGAGATCTGCGCCGAGGCCGGCACGCGCGGCTACGTCGGCGGCTCGACGCTCGACCGGTTGCCGATCGAGGACGCGGTCTACGACCGGGCGCTCGCCTTCAAGTCCGCGGCGCGGGCGCG
Organism: Rhodosalinus sp.; assembly: GCF_041685465.1. Taxonomy (NCBI): domain Bacteria; kingdom Pseudomonadati; phylum Pseudomonadota; class Alphaproteobacteria; order Rhodobacterales; family Paracoccaceae; genus Rhodosalinus; species Rhodosalinus sp. Next base: position 3,782 of record NZ_JAWLFS010000101.1, read on the forward strand.
CCGGCCGGAGCGCCCGCGCGACGCGCGGCTGCGCCGCCTGGAAGAGGCGGCGGGCCTCGTCGGTCCGTCGCAGGCGCTCGAGGAGGCGCTGGCCCGACTGGCGCGAAGCGCGGCGAGCGGCGGGCATCTCGTGATTTCCGGGCCGCCGGGCACGCAGCGCCATGCCGCCGCGCGGGTCTGGCTCGCCCGCGCCGGGCTCGAGGGGCGGCTCTCGATCCTCGATGTCGAGGAACAGCCGGCCTTCGAGACGGGCATACGCCTTTTCGGGCGCGGCACCGAGCGCGCGGGGCTTCTGGAGGAGACCGACGGCGCCGCGCTGCAGATCGAGCCGCTGCGGGCGCTCGAGCCGCGCTGGCAGCGCAAGCTTGCCCGCTTTCTCGACCGCGGCGCCTACACGCGCTACCGCGGACGTGTCGCGATTGCGCCGCGGCCGACGCTCGTCTTTCTGTCAGACCTTCCGATCGCCACACTCGCGGCGCGCGGCCGCATCGTCCCGGAGCTCTCGGCGCGCCTCGCCCCGCGCGAGATCGTCATGCCCGGCCTGACGGAGCGGCGCGAGGATGTGCCGGACCTCCTCGAGTGGCTGATCGCGCAGGCGGGCGGGAGTTTCGAACTGGGGCCGAGCGCGCTCGGGCTGCTCATGCGGGCGGAGCTGCCGCGCCACGTCTCGGATCTGCGCCATCTCGTGGACGCGCTGACGGCGTCCGGCGCGCGGGGCACGCTGGGCGCCGTGGATCTGGACCCGGTGCTCGCCCTGCCCCGCCGGGACGGAGAGGGCGCCAGCAGCCGGGCCGCGGAGCGGGCGTGGATCCTCGACGCGCTGCGCCGGCATGCCTTCAACCGGACGGCCGCGGCGCGCGAAATGGGCATCTCGCGCAAGACCCTCTACAACCGGATGCGGCGTCACGGGCTCTGAGGCGCGGCGGCGCAGATCATCAGGTCGCGGGGGCGGCGCCCGGCCGGCCCGGACGGATACGCCCAGCGCGTGGCGCCTGTCGGACGCAGCCGCGTGCCTGCTGGCGCGAGAACGTGATCCGGCGACGGCATGTCGTCCGGCCACCGCGCGCCGTCCCAGACCGCGGCGAGCGTCACGAAACCGGCCTCCCGCGCCTCCGCCAGGCGTTCGGCCTCCATGCGGGGTGTGAGCCCGGCCTGCGCGAGGGCGTCGCCGAAGCCCCCGCCGAAGCGCGAGAGCCCCGGAAACGCCGCGATTCCCGCCACCCCCTGTGCCCGGAGCCTGCGCAGCGTCGGCCGGAGCCGCAGCAGCGGATCGGCGAGAAAGAGCGCGACCGCTGCACCGGGTGGCGGCGGCGCCGTCGCGAGCCGGTCGAGCAGCCGGGTGTTGTAGTCACGCCGCGGCAGAAGATGGGCGAGCCACGGATCGCCGGGCAGCGGCCCGTCCGACCAGGGCAGCGTCACGACCGTGCGCCGCGCGCTGGCCGTCGAGAGACGGTCGGGCGGACCGCCGAACAGCGCGAGCGCGGGAGAATTCGCGAACATGCCATCCTTGTTACCCGGATTTACCCGGTACGGAAAGCCGCGGCCGTGGTCGCCGGCGTCACTCACCGCTAACGTCCCACTCGGGAGGCGCCCGATCCGGGCACAGGGAGGACACAGGTGACGCTCTTCATGGCGACCCTGCTCAACGGGCTGTCGCTGGCCGCGCTCTACTTCATCGTGGCCAGCGGTTTCACGCTGATCTTCGGGCTGATGCGCATCGTGAATCTCGCGCACGGCGCGCTCTATCTGCTCGGCGGCTACGTGGGCTTCGAGGTGCAGCGCGCCACCGGAAGCTGGTACGGCGCCGTCGTCGCCGGCTTCGCGGCGATCGCGGCGGTGGGACTGGTGCTGCAACTGGCCGTCTTCCGGCACATGGAGGGGCAGGAGCTGCGCCAGACGCTGGTGAGCCTCGCCCTGTCGATCATCGCCGCCGACCTGATGCTCTGGGTCTGGGGCGGCGACACCTATCAGATCACCACGCCGGATTATCTCTTCGGTGCCTTCCCGGTGGGGCTTCCGGGCCTGCCGATGTATCCGACGATGCGGCTCGTCACGATCCTCGTCGCCGTCGTCGTCGGCATCGCGCTCTGGCTCTTCCTGACGCGCACGCGGCTCGGCATGATCATCCGGGCGGGCGTGGACGACCGCGACATGGTTCAGGCGAGCGGGATCAACGTTCACGCCGTCTTCGCCGTCACCTTCGCCATCGGCGCCGGGCTCGCCGGCCTCGCCGGGGTGATCGGCGGCTCGGTGCTGTCGATCGCGCCGGGCGAGGATCTGCGCTTCCTGCTGATCAGCCTGATCGTCGTGATCGTGGGCGGCATGGGGTCGGTCGCCGGCAGCGCGCTGGGCGCGCTTCTGATCGGGCTCGCCGAGCAGTTCGGCCTCGCCTACACGCCGACCTACGGGGTGGTCTACACCTTCCTCATCCTGGTGGCCGTGCTGGCGCTGCGCCCGCAGGGCCTTCTGGGGCGGGCCTGATGGCGCGGCGCGCCATCGACCCCCGCGCGGCTGTCGCGCTGGCGGCGCTGATCGCCGCGCCGCTCGTGCTGACCGACTTCTGGCTGGTGCAGATCCTCGGGCGCGCGCTGATCCTCGGGCTGATCGCGCTGGGGCTCACGCTGCTGGCGGGCTTCGGCGGCATGGTCTCGCTCGGACAGATGACCGTGGCGGGCGTCGCCGCCTACACGGTCGCGATCCTGACCACGACCGGCACCGGGCCGGCGCTGAACCTGCCGGCGCTTCCGGCGGTTCTTCTGGCGCTGGTGCTCGGCATGCTGGCGGCGGGCGTGATCGGCCTGCTCGCGGTGCGCACGTCGGGGATCTACACCATCATGATCACGCTCGCGATCGCCGTGGTCTTCTTCTACTTCACCCGGCAGAACTACCCGTTGTTGAACGGCTTCGACGGCTACGCCGAGGTCGTGCCGCCCGAGCCGTGGGGCCGGCCGGCGCCCTTCTACTACCTGTGCCTCGCGGCCGCGGCGGCCGGATACCTCTGGATCGCGCGCCTTGTCGCGGCGCCCTTCGGCCTCGCGCTGCAGGGCCTGCGCGACGAGCCGCGCCGGCTCGAGTCGCTCGGTTTCGACGTCTACCGGCACCGCATCGCCGCCTATCTCGTCGCGGGTGTCCTCGCCTCGGCCGGCGGCGTGCTCCTGGTGTGGTTCAACACGCGGATCGACCCCGGCACGGTCAGCCTCGGCCCGGTGATCGACATCCTCGTGATCGCCGTGATCGGCGGGCTGTCGCACCCGGTGGGCGCCTTCGTCGGCGCGCTTGCCTTCGTCCTGATCGACAATTTCGCGGTCGAGGCGCTTCCGGCCGCGCGCGAACGCTTCAACCTGATCATCGGCACCTTTTTCCTGCTCGTCGTGCTGTTCTCGCCCGACGGGCTGCTGGGCATCTGGCGCCGCCTCATGCGGCCGCCACAAGACGCGGGATCAACCGCGCGCGAGGACTGAAACCAAGGGAGGAAAGACACCATGACACGGACACCGGCATTCGGGCTGTCGCTCGCCGCGGCGCTGATGGGCACGACGGCCCTGGCGCAGGACGACCCCATCCGCATCGGCTCCATCGCGACGCTGGAGGGCGCCTTCACGGTGCTCGGCGAGGAAGGCATGCGCGGGCTCGAACTCGCCCTCGAGCAGGCGGGCCATGCCGCCGGCGGGCGCGAGATCGAGCTCATCTCGGAAGCCTCCGACGCGACACCCGACAGCGCCGTGCAGGCGGCGCGCAAGCTCGTCGAGAACGACGGGGTGGACATCGTGATCGGCCCGCTCTCGGGCTCGGAAGGCATCGCGATCCGCGACTATTCCAAGACGCAGCCGGAGGTGACCTTCGTCAACGGCGCCTCGGCGGCGGCCGACACCACCCTGCGCGAGCCATCCGAGAACTTCTTCCGCTTCACCACGGACGGCACGCAGTGGATGGCCGGGCTCGGCGAATACGTGATCGAGGAAAAGGGCTGGACCACGGTCGCCACCGTGGCCGAGGACTACTCCTTTCCCTACAGCCAGGTCATGGGCTTCATGCTCGATTTCTGCGAGATGGGCGGCACCGTCCCCGAGAAGTTCTGGGCGCCGATCGGCAACAAGGACTATACCTCGATCGTCTATTCGATCCCGCAGGACGTGGACGCGATCTACGTCGCGCTCGGCGGGTCGGACGCGGTCAACTTCCTGACGCAGTATCAGCAGGCCGGCGGCACCAAGCCGATGATCGGCGGTTCGATCACGGTGGACCAGTCGGTGCTTTCGGCCGAGGGGCGGCGGCGCGACTATCTCGTGGGCACGCCCACGGCCGGGCCGATCGCCGACAACTGGGACAACCCCGCGTGGGAGGCGTTCCAGACGGCCTACCGCGAGGCCTATCCCGACGGGCTGGGCTCGCCCTCGCTCTTCGCGCATGGCTACTACGTCTCGACGCTCGCGGTGCTCGAGGGGCTGAACGAGGTCGAGGGCGACCTGTCGGACGGTCAGGCCGCCTTCCGCGAGGCGCTGGCGACGATGACGCTCGAGACGCCCACCGGCGAGGTGACGCTCGACGAGAACCGGCAGGCCATCGCCGATATCTTCCTGACGGAAGTCGCGATGGACGAGGACGGGGAGCTTTACAACGAGGTCATCGGGGTCACCGAGGACGTGACACAGACGCTCGGGATGCCGCGCGAGGAGTTTCTCGCCCTCGGTCCGGCGAGCCGCGACAACCCCTCCTGTCCCTGACGTGACCGGCCCGCCCCGGCGAGGGGCGGGCCGCCGGAGCCCTCCATGGCCACTGCCCATCGCCTCTTCGGTCCCGAGCAGGACTTCGCCCTGTCGCTCCGCGACGTGGGCAAGCGCTTCGGCGCGCTCGTCGCGCTGGAGGGGATCGAGCTCGACGTGCGCGTGGGCGGCCGGCACGCGATCCTCGGCGCGAACGGGGCCGGCAAGACGACGCTCTTCAACTGCATCACGGGGGATTTCCCGCCGTCGTCGGGCCGCATCCGCCTCTTCGGGGAGGATGTCACGGACCGGCCCGCACACGACCGCATCCGCGCGGGGCTGCGCCGCACCTACCAGACCTCGCGGCTCTTCCGCGGGCTGACGGTGGAGGAGAATCTCTTCCTCGCCGAGCAGGGTGTGGCGGCGGGCCGCTTCTCGATGCGCCCGGCAGCGCGCGACCATGCGCACCGGGTGCGGGCGCGGGAACTGGGCGAATACGTCGGGCTGGCGCGGCTGCTGGCGGCGCCGGTCGCCGATCTCGCCCACGGACAGCAACGGCAGCTCGAGATCGGCATGGCGCTGGCGGGCCGGCCGCGTCTCGTGCTCTTCGACGAGCCGGCCGCGGGCCTTTCGGCGGCGGAGCGTGGCGACCTGGTGGGCATCCTGGAGGACCTGCCGCGGCAGTTCACCTTCGTCATCATCGAGCACGACCTCGAGGTTGCGCTGCGCGTCGCCGACCGGGTCACGGTGCTCGATCAGGGCCGTTTCTTCGCCGAGGGCACGCCGGAGGAGATCGAGGCCGACCCGCGCGTGCAGGCGATCTATCTGGGAGAGGGCGATGGCTGAACGCGCGGGCACCCCGGCGCTGGAGGTCTCGAACCTTCACGTCCACTACGGCGAGGCGCATGTCCTTCAGGGCGTCGACCTGACGCTGCGCGCGGGTGTCCTCGCCCTCGTGGGGCGCAACGGCATGGGCAAGACGACGCTCTGCCGTGCGATCATGGGGCTGCACCCGGCGACGGCCGGGGAGATCCGGGCCCATGGCCGGACGCTGACGGGGCTTGAACCGCACCAGATCACGGCGAAGGGCGTGGCCTACGTGCCGCAGGGACGGCGCGTCTGGCCCGCGCTCTCGGTGGACGAGCATCTGCGGGTCGTCGCGACCAAGGGCGGCGAGTGGACGCCGGACCGTGTCTACACGGTGTTCCCGCGCCTCGCGGAGCGGCGCGGGAACGGGGGCGCGGAACTGTCGGGCGGCGAGCAGCAGATGCTCGCCATCGCGCGGGCGCTGCTGCAGAACCCGCGCCTCCTGATCATGGACGAGCCGACCGAGGGCCTCGCCCCCGTGATCGTCGATCAGATCGTGGCGCTGCTGGCGGAACTCGCCGACGAGGGCCGCATCGACACGCTTCTGGTGGAGCAGAACCTCAAGGCGGCGCTTGCCGTCGCGCCGCGCGTGGCGGTCATGGTCAACGGCCGCATCGCCACCGAAACCGAGAGCGCGACGCTCGCCGCCGATCGGGAAATGCAGCGAAGGATGCTGGGCGTGGCCGGCGAGAGCGCCGGGCAGGACGCGGAGCCCCGGCAGGCCGAGGCGCCGCGCCCCGCCGCGCCGGCCGCCGACCCGGCGCCGGCTGCGCCACCTGCGCCCGCCTTCGGCCCGATGACACGCTGGGGCCACGGCACCTCCGCGCCGACCGGCCCCGCGCCGCAGGACGCCGAACCGCCTGCGCCGCCCAGCCGCTGGGAGATGGGCCGCCCGCCTCCGCCGCCGGCGGTCGATCCGG
>NZ_JAWLFS010000102.1:0-10240 GCF_041685465.1 Rhodosalinus sp.
CCGCTCGCGGAGGCGCTGGCGGAGGTGACGGGCGTGCGCCACGTCCTCAAGAACGCGGCGAGCCGCGCCCGCGCGCTCGAGGGGCTGGACGACGCGGGCGGCGTGCTGATCGGGCAGGCGCCCGCGGGGCCGGTGCCCGTGGAGATGACCGGGGCCACCTACCTCGCCGATCTCATGGGCGGGCAGAAAACCGGGCTCTACTACGACCAGCGGCCGAACCACGCCTTCGCCGCGCGGCTGGCGCGCGGAGGGCGGATGCTGGACGTCTTTTCCCACGCGGGCGGCTTTTCTCTCGCCGCGCTGGCGGGCGGGGCGGAGGCGGCGCTCGCCGTGGACGGCTCGGCGGCGGCGCTGGAGCTGGCGCAGGCGGGCGCGGCGCACACCGGCGTCGAGGCGCGTTTCGCCACCCGCCGCGCCGACGCCTTCGAGGCGATGGAGGCGCTCGCCGCGGAGGGGGTACGCTTCGATCTCGTGGTCTGCGACCCGCCGGCCTTCGCGCCCTCGAAGCCGGCGCTCGACAAGGGGCTGCGCGCCTACGAGCGGGTCGCGCGCCTCGCCGCGCCGCTGGTGGCCGAGGGCGGCTTCCTGATGCTCTGCTCCTGCTCGCACGCCGCCGATCTCGCCCGGTTCCGGCAGGCCTCGGTGCGCGGCATCGGGCGCGGCGGACGGCGCGGGCAGCTTCTGCGCACGGGCGGGGCGGGGCCGGATCACCCGCAGCACCCGATGCTCGCCGAGACGGGCTATCTCAAGACGCTGGCCTTCCGGCTGTGAGGGCGCTGCTCGACGCCTGCGTGCTCTATCCCACGGTGATGCGCGAGATGCTTCTGGAGGTCGCGGCGCGCGGCGGGGTCCAGCCGCTCTGGACCGCGCGGCTCCTGCGCGAATGGGAGCGCGCGGCGGCCCGGCGCGGCGCGGCGGAACGCGCCGTCGCGCAAGGCGAGATCGCGCAGGTGGCCGCCGCCTGGCCGCAGGCGATGCTGCCGCCGCCTGCGGAGGCGCTGACGGATCGGCTCTGGCTCCCCGATCCGGCGGACGTCCATGTGCTCGCCGCGGCGATCGAGGGGGCGGCCGACGTGATCGTGACGCGCAACGCGCAGGATTTTCCCCGCGGCGTGCTCGCCGAGACCGGGCTCTCGCGGGCGGACCCGGACGCGCTCCTCCTCGGTCTCTGGAAGGGCTCGCCCGGCATGGTCGAAGAGGCCGCCGCGACGGTGCGCGCGCGCGCCGAGGCGCTGTCCGGCGAGAGCTGGGAGATGCGCCGCCTCCTGAAGAAGGCGCGGCTGCCGCGCCTCGGCAAGGCGCTCGGCTGAGGATCAGGCGCGCGCCGGCGCGGCGTTCAGATCGGCGAGCAGCCGGCCGTGCCGGCGCGTCTCGGCCACCACGTCGCCGAAGGTCTTGAGCCCCTTCGCCTCCAGCATCGGCAGCATCCGGCAGAAGGCCTCCGCCGTCGCCTCGGTGTCGCCCATGGCGGTGTGGCGCCGTGCCTCGGGGATCTCGATGCCGAGCCGCGCGCAGAGCGCGTCGAGCGAATGCGCCTCGCCCGTGCCGAAGAGCACCGCCGACAGCAGCACCGTGTCGAGGACCGGGTGGCGCCAGTCGCCGCCCGCGCGAGTCAGAAACCGCAGATCGAAGGGCGCGTTATGCGCCACGAGCACCGCGTCGCGCGCGAAATCGCCGAGTTGCGCGACGGCCGTCGCGGCGTCGGGCGCACCCGCCACATCCGCGTCGCCGATCCCGTGCACCCGCGTCGCCGTGGCCGGGATCGGCCGGCCCGGATCGACCAGCGTCTCGAAGCGCTCGCCGGGCACGGGCCGGCCGCACAGCACGCGCAGCGCGGCGATCTGCACAAGCGCGTCGCGCGTCGGGTCGAGGCCCGTCGTCTCGGTGTCGAGCACCACGCAGGCCAGGTCGTGGAGCGCGCGGTTCTCAAGCACGGGCTCGGGCGCACGCTCCAGAAGCGTGAAATCGTAGACGAGGGGCCGCGCGTCCTCGGGCGCCAGCGCCGCCGCCTCGTCGAGGATCAGGAGCGCGCTGCCGTCCCCGTCGAGCCGGCGCAGCCGCGCCGGCGCGCGCGCGCCGCTCCCTGCGAGCACCGCCTCGAAGCGCGCCTCGCCCCCGGCCGCGTCGGCATAGGCAGCCTCGATCGGCGCACCGTCGAGATAGTCCGTGATCGGCGCGCCGAGCCGCGGCACGCCCGCCCGCGCCAGAAGCGCCGCCGCCTGCCCGTCGTAGAGCGCGATGCGCCGGTCCGGCCCGATCAGCACGGTGGCGACCGGCAGTTCCGAAAGGAGCGCCGTCAGGCGTTCCCGCTCGGCCGAGAGCGCGGCGGTCGTCTCGGCCACGCGGCGGGCCGCCGCCATTTCCGCCGCGCCGAGCTTGTCCGCGGCCTGCGCGGCCGCCTCGCCGAGATCGCCGAGAAACCTTGCCGTCTCCATGTCCGGCCCGGCCCCGCCGTGCGTCCCCGCCCGAAGCCCGGCGGCCAGCCGCTCGACCGGCACGGCCACATGCGCGTCGAAGAGCCGCCAGACCATCGCCGAGAGCGCCAGAAGCGCGAAACCCGAGGCGACGCCGGCGAGGACGAAGCCAGCCGCGCCGCCGCCCCGCGCCCAGCCGAGCCAGAGCGCGCCGGCCACCGCCGCCGTCGCCGCTGCCCAGAGCGCGACGAAGAACAGGAAGATGCGCAGCCGGAGGCTCCAGCGCAGGGGGCTCATGCCACCGTCTCCCGGCAGACGGCGGTGACGAGCGCGTCGTCCGGGCCGACCTCCTGCCAGACGACGTCGCTGCCCGCGCCGTCGCCCGGAAGCGCCCGCGCCCCGCGCGCGCAGTCCACCCGGATCTCGACCTGGCGCACCGGCGACCAGCGGCCGAAGAAGAACAGATCGGCGAGCCGTTCGTCGGGCCGCACCGTGTTCTGCCGCACCGAGGCCGCGTCGAGCGCCACGAACCGCTCGGTATAGGGGGCGAGATAGGTCCAGGGGCGCCAGGGCGCGGTTTCCTCGACGGTCTCGATCACCGCGAATGCCTCGGGCAGCGCGTCCGACGTGCGCCCGTACCAGCTGTATTCGTTGGAGATCGTGGCGGCGAGCATCGCTCCGCCCGCGGCCACCGGCGCAAGCCAGCGCGGCAGCCGCCGACCCGAGGCGCGGTCGATCAACAGGATCACGCCGGCCCCGGCGAATCCCGCGAAAATCGTAGCCATGAGCTCGAGAAACATCCGCCTCCCCCCGGCGCGCCCTCCTCGTGCGCCCCTGTCGAGGTCCGAAAGGTCCCTCGCCAGAGTCGTCCCCGTCGATACCACAGGGGCCGACAGAAGCCCACAACTCCCGGCGGCATGGTGGAACCGCTCGGTGGCGGCTCGGGAGCGGTGCGGTGTCGTCCGGGCGGTGCTGCCCCGATACCGGGACGGAGCGCAGGCGCCGGAGGCGGGCGACGTCGAACGCAACAGGCGTCGGGCATCTCGCGCCGCGATCCCTTGTCATGGGCTTGCGGTGGCCGCTCGGCGGGTGGCGGACGTCGGGGGCTTGTGCATGGCTGCGGCGGTCCGTCGCGCTGCGCGACCGTGGACGCGGGCGGCGCAGGACGGGGCGCGCGCCTCGACTCCCGCTGTCGAGGGGCCGCCGCCGGCTGCCCCTTGCCGCGTTGACGTTCGACCGCCCGCGGGGCCGATCAGGGGAGCGATGTGACGTTGCGGCAGGAGCGCTGTATGCGACAGGATACTAAAAATTCATTTTTTCTCAATAATTTGATCTGCCTCAAGGCTCATCGCCCGGACGCATGCGATCAGGAGGATGTGTCTGGCGCCGTCTCTTCGGAAGGCTGTCGGGCCTGCGCGACAACCGAGACACCGGAGGCATCGTGCCAGAGGCTTTCACCACGCTCGATCCGAGGCTGGCGCTCGCGGTGCATGTGGTCGCCGCCGCCGTGACGGTGGCGGTGGCGCTGCTGCTCGCCTGGGTGCTGCGCGCGCCGGGCGGGCAGGTCGGCGCCTTCGGCATCTACGAGAGCGGCGCGCCGGCCACGGGCGCGACGGTCGCGCCGGTCCCGGCGTCCTATTTCCAGATCGCCGCCTTCTTCGTGATCTTCGACTTCGAGGCGGCGGTCCTCTTCACATGGGCGATGTCGGCCCCGGCCGCCGGGATCGCGGGGCTCGTCTCGGCGGGGATCTTCATCGCCGTGCTGCTGGCGGCGCTCTTCTACCTCTGGGCCGACGGCGCGCTCGACGTCGGCGCGAAAAGCGAAGGAGGTGCGGCATGACCGAGGATCCCCGCAACGCGCCGCCGCCGGGCGTCGGCATGGCCGCCGGCCAGCTCTTCGCGCGGCTCGACGATCTGGTGGCCTGGTCGCGCAAGAACAGCTTCTGGCCGTTCAACTTCGGCCTCTCGTGCTGCTACGTGGAGATGGCCACCGCCCTGACCCCGGTCTACGACCAGGCGCGCTTCGGCGCGGAGGTGATCCGCTCCACGCCCCGGCAGGCGGACCTTCTGATCGTGTCGGGGACCGTGTTCCTGAAGATGGCCGCGCCGCTCAAGCGGCTCTACGAGCAGATGCAGCCGCCGCGCTGGGTGATCTCGATGGGCGCCTGCGCGAACTCGGGCGGCATGTACGACATCTATTCGGTGGTGCAGGGGGTCGATTCCTTCCTGCCGGTGGACGTCTACATCCCCGGCTGCCCGCCGCGGCCCGATCAGGTGCTCGACGCGATGCTGCTCCTGCAACAGAAGGTCGGCACCGAAAGCCGCCCGCTCGGCGTCACGATGGGCGGCGGCCCCGCCCCGACCTTCGCGTCGCGCCCCCGCAAGGATCTCCTGCACGAGGAACGCATGTCCGTGCGGGACCTTGACGATCCGGAGGCGCCATGACGGACCTGCGACCCCCTGCCCGAGATGCCGCGCCCGAGGCCGACGCCGCAGTGCGGGCGGCGCTCGGCGCCCGCGTCGTCGCCGGGCAGGACACGGGCGAGGGCTTCCCCGTGCTCTGGATCGCGCCGCAGGACTGGGTCGCGGCGCATCGCGTCCTGCGCGGGATGGAGCGGCCCTTCACGCTGCTCGCCGACCTCTGGGGCATCGACGAGACGGCGCGGCACAACCGCGCCGGGCAGCCCGCCTCGGGCGTGACGGTGGCGAGCCACCTGATCTCGCCCGAGCGCAACGCCGACGTGCGCCTCAAGCTCGCCTGCGACGCGGAGGCGCCCGTCGCGCCCTCGGTGACGGAGGTCTATCCCGGCGCGAACTGGTACGAGCGCGAGACCTTCGACATGTACGGCGTCCGCTTCGACGGGCACCCGACCCTGCGCCGCATCTACATGCCGAACGACTGGGACGGGCACCCGCTGCGCAAGGCCCACCACGCCCGCGCCACGGAGAAGGCGCCCTACCGCATGACGCCCGAGAGCTTCGCGGAGACCGAGGCGGCGAACACGATCGACCCGGCCGCGCTCGGCCTGCCGACGGAGCGCGACGGGGTGGAACTGATGACGCTCAACCTCGGCCCGCACCACCCCTCGACGCACGGGGTGTTCCGCATCGTGCTCGGCCTCGACGGGGAGGAGATCGTCTGGGCCTGGCCGGACATGGGGTACCACCACCGCGGCGCCGAGAAGATGGCCGAACGCCAGACGTGGCACGGCTTCATCCCCTATACCGACCGGATCGACTACCTCGGCGGCGTCATCTCGGAGATGCCCTATCTGCTGGCGGTGGAGAAGCTCTGCGGCATCGAGGTGCCGGAGCGGGCGCAGTGCATCCGGGTGATGCTGTCGGAGTTCTTCCGCATCACCTCGCACCTGCTGTTCTACGGCACGCTCGCGCAGGACACCGGCGCCATGTCGCCGATCTTCTACATGTTCGTGGACCGCGAGAAGGCCTACAAGGTGATCGAGGCGATCACCGGCGCGCGGATGCATCCCGCCTTCTTCCGCATCGGCGGCGTGGCGATGGACCTGCCGACGGGCTGGGATGCGCTCGTGCGCGACTTCCTCGACTGGATGCCGAAGCGGCTGGACCAGTACGAGGGCATGGTCATGCGCTCCGAGCTCTTTCAGGCGCGGACACGCAACATCGCCGTCTACGGCGCGGAGACCTGCCTCAAGTGGTCCGCGACCGGCCCGCACCTGCGCGCCGCGGGGATGCCCTGGGACATGCGCAAGCTGCGGCCCTATTCGGGCTACGAGACCTACGAGTTCGACGTGCCGGTCGAGGAGGCCGGCGACATCTATGCCCGCACGCGCGTGCGCGTGGAGGAGATGCGCCAGTCGCTGCGGATCATCCGCCAGTGCCTCGAGCGGATGCCGGAGGGCCCGATCAAGGCCGACCACCCGCTCGCCTTCCCGCCGCCGCGCGAGCGCATGCTGCACGACATCGAGACGCTGATCCACCACTTCGTCGGCACCGGCTGGGGCACGCGCGTGCCCGCGGGCGAGGCGACGGGGCAGGTCGAGTCGGCGCGCGGTTTCACCCAGTATTCCATCGTCTCGGACGGCGAGGGCGGGTCCTACCGCACCCGCATCCGCACGCCCTCCTTCGCCAATCTTCAGCCGATCCCGGAGGTCGCGCCGGGCATGACCGTCGCGGATTTCATCATGTACCTCGCCTCGATCGACCACGTCATGTCGGATGTCGACAAATGAGCCTGTCCAGCGAGCTGATAACGGCCATCGAGGAGGCCCGCGATCACCACGGCGGCCCGCGCGCGGCCATGGTCGAGAGCCTGCGCCTGATCCAGATGGAGCACGGCTGGGTCTGCGACGCGCATCTCGAGGAGGCCGCGGCCACCCTCGGCGTGACGACCGCCGAGATGGAGGACGTGGCGACCTTCTTCTCGCTGATCTTCCGCCAGCCGGTGGGCGAGAAGCTGATCCTGCTCTGCGACGGCGCGTCCTGCTGGCTGAACGGGGGCGAGGACGTGCGCGACCGCGTGATGGAGCGGCTCGGCATCGGCTTCGGCCAGACGACGCCGGACGGGAAATACACGCTGATCAACATCTGCTGCGTCGGCGGCTGCGACCACGCGCCCGCCGCGGTGATCGGGCGGGACCGCAAGCTCGTCGGCCCGCTCTCGCCCGACGATCTGGACGCGCTCTTCGGGGAGGACGCGCGATGACGGAGATGCCGCTCACGGGCCGCGCGCGCCCCGACCGCGCACCGCACACGCTGGCCGAATGGAAAGCGCTCGGGGGCTACGAGGCCGTCGAGCGCGGGCTCCGGGAACTCGGCCCCGAGCGCGTGCTCGACATGGTGGACGACGCCGCCCTCAACGGGCGCGGCGGCGCCGGCTTCCCGGCGGCGAGGAAGTGGCGCTTCATGCCGAAACCGGGTGCGGCGCCCGGCGACGGCCCGAGCTACTTCATCGTCAACGGCGACGAGATGGAGCCGGGCGCCTTCAAGGACCGCATCCTGCTGGAGGCGCTGCCGCACCAGCTGATCGAGGGCGCGATCCTCGCCGCCTACGCCACCCATTGCAGCGAGATCGTCGTCCTGATCCGCGACGCCTATCGCGACGCGATCCGCAACGTCTCCCGTGCCATCGCGGAAGCGGAAGAGGCCGGGTATCTCGGGCGCAACATCCTCGGCACCGGACGCGACCTGAAGATGTGGGTCCACCCTTCGGCCGGGCGCTACATCGTCGGCGAGGAGACGGCGCTGATCGAGGCGCTGGAGGGCAAGCGCGCCGTCCCGCGCAAGCGCCCGCCCTTTCCCGCGCAGTCCGGGCTCTGGGGCCGGCCGACCACGGTCAACAACGTCGAGACGGTGTCCTGCGTCGGGCCGATCGTCGCGAACGGCCCGCAATGGTTCCAGTCGCTCTCGCGCACTGCCGAGGGCGGCACGAAGGTCTTCGCCGTCTCCGGCCGGGTGCACCGCCCGCAGGTGATCGAGGCGCCGATGGGCACCACGGCCGGGGAACTGATCGAGCGCGCCGGCGGCGTCTCCGGCAACGGCCGGCTCAGGTGCTTCCAGCCCGGCGGCGGGGCGAGCGGGTTTCTGGAGCCTGACGCGCTCGATCTGCCGCTCGACTTCGGTCACGTCGCGAGGGCGGGCAGCATGTTCGGCACCGGCACGATGATCGTGCTCGACGAGACCGCCTGCCCGCTCGGCGTGATCGCGCGGCACATGGCCTTCTACGGGCGTGAAAGCTGCGGCTGGTGCACGCCCTGCCGCGACGGGCTGCCATGGGTTGCGAAGATCATGGCCGACCTCGAGGCGGGGCAGGCCCGGATGGAGGATCTCGACGTGCTGCAGATGACGGTGGAGGTCGCCGGCCCGCGGGGCCGGAGCTTCTGCGACCTGATGGGCGGCGCGATGAGCCCGCTGGGCACCGGCCTCGCCCGGTTCCGAGACCTCTTCGAGGCGCATGTGCGCGAGGGTTGCTGCCCCATCGCCCGCGATCACGGGAGGGCGGCGGCATGACCAAGGTGCGCCTGACCATCGACGGGATCGCGCGCGAGGTCGAGGCGGGGCAGGACCTGCTCTCGGCCTCCCTCGGCCTCGGCGTCGACGTGCCGCATTTCTGCTGGCACGCCGCGCTCGGCTCGGTGGGCGCCTGCCGTCTCTGCGCGGTGCGGGTCCAGGACGGCGCGGACGACGCGACGGGCCGGATCGAGATGGCCTGCATGACGCCGGTGGCCGAGGGCCAGCGCGTCGAACTGGCCGATCCCGAGGCCTACGAGATGCGCGCCCGCGTGATCGAGTGGCTGATGGTCAACCACCCGCACGATTGCGCCGTCTGCGAGGAGGGCGGCGCCTGCCACCTGCAGGACATGACCGTGGCGACGGGCCACCACAGCCGCCGTTATCGCTTCACCAAGCGCACGCATCGCAACCAGGACCTCGGGCCGCTGCTGACGCACGAGATGAACCGCTGCATCGCCTGCTACCGCTGCACGCGGTTCTACCGGGGCTATGCGGGGGGCCGCGACCTCGACGTCTTCGGCGCGCACGACCGGGTCTATTTCGGCCGTTACGAGGACGGGCCGCTGGAAAACCCCTTCGCCGGCAATCTGGCCGAGGTCTGCCCGACCGGCGTCTTCAACGACAAGGGCTGGTCGGAGAACTACGCGCGCAAGTGGGACATGGCGGCGACGCCGGTGATCTGCACGGGCTGCTCGGTGGGCTGCAACCTCTTCGCCGCCGAGCGCGACGGGCGCGTGCGGCGCGTGCAGAACCGCTACCACGGGGCGATCAACGGGCATTTCATCTGCGACCGCGGGCGCTTCGGGGCGCTTCACGTGGCCGAAGCGCGGTTGGACGAGCCACGGGTCCGCGGGGATGCCGTTGCGACGGCCGAGGCCCTGGCCGCCGCGCGCGCGGCGCTGGCCAAGGGCGCGGTGGGCCTCGGCTCGCCCCGCGCGAGCCTCGAGACCAACGCGGCGCTCCGGCATCTCGTGGGGGCGGAGCGGTTCTTCGCCGCCGTGCCGGAGCCGGAGGCGCGCGCGGTCGAACGCATGGCCGGGTGGCTCGGGACCGGGCGTGCCGCCTCGCTCAAGGAGATGGAGCAGGCCGACGCTGTCCTCGTGCTCGGCGCGGACCTGACGGGGGTCGCACCGCGCGCGGCGCTCGCGCTGCGCCAGACGGCGCGGGGCGCGGCCGATGCGCTCGCCGCCGAGAAGGGCGTGCCCGCCTGGCTCGACAATGCCGCGCGGGTGGCGGGCGAGGGGCGCAGGACGCCCATCGCGCTCGTCACGGCGATGCCGGACGCGCTGGACGATGTGGCGACATGGTCGCTCCGCCGCGCGCCGCAGGAGATCGCCCGGCTCGGCCGCGCCGTCGCCGCGGCGCTGCGCGGGGAGGCGGCGGAGGACGAGGCGGCCGCCATCGCCCGGGCGCTCGCGGGCGCCGAACGGCCGCTGATCGTGGCCGGTGCCGAGGGCGATACCGTGGAGGCCGCCGGGGAGCTCGCCGATGCGCTGGGCGACGGCGCGCGCCTAGCGCTCTTCCCGCCGGAGGCGAACAGCCTCGGCCTCGCCCTGACCGGTGCGCAGGGACTCGAGGGCGCCGTCGCGGCGCTGGATGCGGGGCAGGCGCGGACCGCCGTCATCGCCGAGGCCGACCTCTTCGAGCGCGGAGGGGCCGACCTTGCCGCGCGCCTCTTCGCCGCGGCCGAAACCGTGATCCTTCTCGACAGCGCCGGGACGGAGACCGCGCGGCGCGCCGACATCGTGCTGCCGGTGGCGGACTGGTCCGAGGCGGCGGGAACCTTCGTCAACCACGAGGGCCGCGCGCAGCGCAGCTTCGCGGCCGTGCCGCAG
>NZ_JAWLFS010000103.1:0-4590 GCF_041685465.1 Rhodosalinus sp.
GGCGCGGGCATGCTCCGGTCTGCCGTGCGGCACGGCTGTCCCCCGACCGGATCGCCCGCAGAGCCACCATGGGACAAATCCGCCGGGGGGGGCAGCCATGCCGCATGTTTGCCCGACAAGGTCGCGGCGCAAGAAAAACGGGCGCCCCTCCCGGGACGCCCGCGTCACGCTTTCCAGCCGTCGGGCGAGGCGTCAGCCTTCCGCCTTCTCCGTCGGCTTCATCTCTTCGCCGGTCTCCTGATCGACCATCTTCATCGACAGGCGCACCTTTCCGCGATCGTCGAAGCCGAGGAGCTTGACCCAGACTTCCTGCCCCTCTTTCAACTCGTCGGAGGGGTGGTTGAGCCGCTTGTTGGCGATCTGGCTGACGTGCACCAGCCCGTCGCGCTTGCCGAAGAAGTTCACGAAGGCGCCGAAGTCCACCAGCTTGACGACCTTGCCCTTGTAGATCTTGCCTTCCTCGGGCTCGGCCACGATGGAGTGGATCATCTCGTAGGCTTTCTCGATCGCCTCCGCGTTGGGCGAGGCGATCTTGATGATGCCGTCGTCGTTGATGTCCACCTTGGCGCCGGATTCCTCGACGATCTCGCGGATCACCTTGCCGCCCGAGCCGATCACTTCGCGGATCTTGTCCACCGGGATCTGCATCGTCTCGATGCGCGGCGCGTGCACGCTGAACTCGCCCGCGGACGACAGCGCCTTGTTCATCTCGCCGAGGATGTGCATCCGCCCGTCCTTCGCCTGCGCGAGGGCCTGGGTCATGATCTCGGGCGTGATGCCCGCGACCTTGATGTCCATCTGCAGCGAGGTGATCCCCTTCTCGGTGCCGGCCACCTTGAAGTCCATGTCGCCGAGGTGATCCTCGTCGCCGAGGATGTCGGTCAGCACCGCGAAGCGGCCGTCGGGCTCGAGGATGAGGCCCATGGCCACGCCCGCGACCGGCGCGCGCAGCGGCACGCCCGCGTCCATCATCGACAGCGAGGCGCCGCAGACGGTCGCCATCGAGGAGGAGCCGTTCGACTCGGTGATCTCCGAGACGATGCGGATGGTGTAGGGGAACTCCGTCGGCGCCGGCAGAACGGCCTGCAGCGCGCGCCAGGCGAGCTTGCCATGCCCGATCTCGCGCCGTCCCGGGGGACCCACGCGACCCGCTTCGCCGACCGAGTAGGGCGGGAAGTTGTAGTGCAGCATGAAGTTCTGCTTGAAGGTGCCGTGCAGCGCGTCGACGAACTGCTCGTCGTCGCCGGTGCCGAGCGTGGTCACCGCCAGCGCCTGCGTCTCGCCACGGGTGAAGAGCGCCGAGCCGTGCGTGCGGGGCAGGAGGCCCGTCTCGCTGACGATCGGACGCACGGTGGCGCGGTCGCGCCCGTCGATGCGCGCGCCGCCCTCGATGATGTCGCCGCGCAGGATCTCGGACTCGAGCTTCTTGAAGGCGTCGCCGAGGTTCTCGTGCGCGAGCTCCTCCTCGGAGAGCTCGGCCTTCACCGCGGCGCGGGCCTCGGCGATGGCGGTCGTGCGCTCCTGCTTGTCGGAAAGCGCGAAGGCCGCGCGCATCTTCTCCTCGCCGAGCTCCTTCACGCGGGCCGCGAGCGCCGCGTAGTCCGGCGGGGTGAAGTCGAAGGGCTCCTTCGCGGCTTCCTCGGCGAGATCGACGATCAGGTCCACCACCGGCTTGAGCTGTTCGTGGCCGAACTGCACCGCGCCCAGCATCTCGTCCTCGGAGAGCTCGTAGGCCTCGGACTCGACCATCATCACCGCGTCGCGGGTGCCCGCGACCACCAGGTCGAGGCGCTGGTCGGGCGTGAGGCGCAGGTCCTGCATGTCCTCGACGTCGGGGTTGAGGACGTAGTCGCCGTCAACGTAGCCCACGCGGCAGCCCGCGATCGGCCCCATGAAGGGCACGCCCGAGATGGTGAGCGCCGCCGAGGCCGCGATCATCGCCACGATGTCCGGATCGTTGACGAGGTCATGGCTCAGAACGGTGCACATCACCAGAACTTCATGCTTGAAGCCCGGAACGAAGAGCGGGCGGACGGGCCGGTCGATGAGCCGCGCGGTCAGCGTCTCCTTCTCGGTCGGGCGCGCCTCGCGCTTGAAGAAGCCGCCCGGCACCTTGCCCGCGGCGTAGTATTTCTCCTGATAATGGACCGTGAGCGGGAAGAAGTCCTGCCCCGGCTTCGCCGCCTTGGCGTAGGTGACGTTGGCCATGACAGAGGTTTCGCCCAGCGTGGCGATCACGGTGCCGTCGGCCTGACGGGCGACCTTGCCCGTCTCCAGCGTGAGGGTCTCTTCCCCCCACTTCATCGATTTCGTCGTAACGTCGAACATCTCGTTTCCTTGACTGGCCGTCGGGGCCCATCCCCTCGGGCCGTTTCGCGTCGGAAGGCGCCCTCGCCCTCCGGCTCCTGTCGTCCTCCTGCCGCGCCGTGGAGCC
This sequence comes from Rhodosalinus sp., assembly GCF_041685465.1. NCBI lineage: Bacteria > Pseudomonadati > Pseudomonadota > Alphaproteobacteria > Rhodobacterales > Paracoccaceae > Rhodosalinus > Rhodosalinus sp. Next base: position 2,435 of record NZ_JAWLFS010000103.1, read on the forward strand.
GGCGGCGCGGTGCGGCGGATGGGGCGCGCCCGGCACGGGGCCGGATGCGAAAAGGGCGCGGGGTCGCCCGCGCCCTTCGTCCCGTGCTCAGCGGCGGATGCCGAGACTCTGGATGAGCGTCCGATACCGCTCGACGTCGTTCCCCTTGAGGTAGTCGAGCAGCTTGCGCCGCTGCGCCACGAGCTTCAGCAGCCCGCGGCGGGAATGGTTGTCCTTCTTGTGCGTCTTGAAGTGCTCGGTGAGCGCCTCGATCCGCTTGGTCAGGATCGCGACCTGAACCTCGGGCGAGCCGGTGTCGCCCTCCTTGGTGCCGAAATCGCGGATGACCTCGGCCTTCTTCTCGGCGGTGATCGACATCGGGGTCTCCTCTCGGGTTCGTCTGCGGCGCGAGCCGGGATGTCGTCCAGCAAGGCCATTGGAGAAACAGCCCCGCGCCCCTCCGGCGCGTGACTGCGTGTACATAGGAGAAACGGGCGGCGAAGGGAAGGGGCCGCGGACGATCAGCCCGCCGCGCGGGGGATGAGCGTGACGGCCTGCGCCGTCAGCCCGGAGGCGGCCGGCAGCGTGGCGAGCGCCTCGCCGTCGAGGAACAGGCGCAGCGTCTCCGGATCGTCGGCATCCGGCACCACCGTCACCTGCGGTGCCGGTCCGTCCGCGGCGTGCCGGACGGCGATGCGATCCTCGGACGCGAAATCCACGACCTGCACCGGGTCGCCTGCCAGCCGGTCGTCGAGCACGACGCTGTCCGCGCCGCCGCCCGTGGTCACGACGTCGCCACGCCCGGCGAGGATCGTGTCCTCCCCCGCGCCGCCGTTGAGGTAGTCGGGCGCGTCGGTCTCCTGTCCCTCGGTGTCGAAGACCGCGCCCGAGAGCAGGTCGTCGCCGCGTCCGCCGAAGAGGCTGTCGGCGCCGGTGCCGCCCACGAGCGTGTCGTTGCCGTCGTGGCCGTGTATCGCGTCGGCGCCCGCGCCGCCGCGCAGGTGGTCGGCGCCGCCACCGCCCTGAAGCGAGTCGTCGCCATCGCCGCCGATCAGCGTGTCGTCGCCGATGTGCCCGAACAGGCTGTCCGCGCCTGTGCCCCCGGCGAGCAGGTCGTCGCCCCCCTCACCGTCGAGGCGGTCGTCGCCGTCGCCGCCGGCGAGCGTGTCGTCGCCCGTGCCGCCGCGCAGGTGATCGGCGCCGGTCCCCCCCGCCAACGCGTCGTCGCCCCCGTATCCGTTGATCCAGTCGTCGCCCGCGCCGCCCGCGATCAGGTCATCCGCCGCGCCGCCGCTCAGCGTGTCGGCCGCGTCCGTCCCGTGCAGCGCACCGGGCATGTCCGGCGCGGGAAGTTCGGCCGCGGTGACCGGTCCCGTCGCCATGATCCCGCCCAGACGCCAGGTGTCCGCCGTGGAAGGTCCGTCGCCCGGCCTCTCGCCCGGCCCTTCGTCCTGTGTTTCCCCCTGCGCGTCACCGTCGGCCGCGCCGGGCGGCGCGGCGGCGCCTCCGGCCTCCGTGTCGGGCGCGTCCGCCTCCGACGCCGACGCGTCGGGGGCCGGAGCCGCCGGATCGTTCTCGGCCGCGTCGAGGAGCGCCGACAAATTCACGCCGCGGTCGTCGTCCCCGGGGTGGCCCGTATCCTCCGCCGGGTCGGCGGATGGCTCCGCATCCTCCTCGGACTCGGCACCGAGCAACACCATCGACCCCATCAGGGCCATGCCCATCACCCCGGCCAGAAGAAGCATCGCACCGTTCCTCGCACACACCCCCGCGGCGCAGGGTCCGTCACATGCAGCGGTACGGCAAGTCTTTCCGGATCAGGTGGTTAACGCCGCGCATCAGGGCTCCGACGATCCCTGCGCATCCTGGATCTGCTCGATCACGCGGCTCGCCAGATCGCCGAGCAGCGGCACGAACTCGATCCGGGCGAGCACCGCGACGAGCACGGACACGAGGATCGAGGCCCCGATGACCGTGCCGAGGCCGAAGGCGAGCCCCCGCAGGAACTGGAAGGCCATCACCTTGAGGACCGAATTGTGGATGCGCACGATCCTGTGCGCGACGATGTCTTCCAGTGCGCTGGCGAGACGGCGCCCGGTCTCGCGGTCCAGCGGTTCGCGCGGGGGCTCAGCCATGCGGCGCGGCCTCCTTCCGGGTCTCGGGCCGGGTCTCGGGCC
>NZ_JAWLFS010000103.1:4690-10234 GCF_041685465.1 Rhodosalinus sp.
CCGGGTCTCGGGCCGGGTCTCGGGCCAGATCTCGGGCCAGGGTTCGGGCTGGCGTGCATAGGCGACGTAGAGCGGATGGCGCGGATGTCCCGCCTGCGTCAGGCCGAGGTGGTGCACCGGCACGCCGGCCTCCGCCAGGAGCCGCGCCACCGCGCCCCCCCGATCCAGATGCGCGCCGTGGGTGCCCCAGGCGGCGACGGTGCGGTCGGCGGCGCAGGCAGCCTCCCGGATGGCGCGGTCGTTCTCGGGCCCCACGGGATCGGCGGCGCGGCGCATCGCCTTCGGGTCGGTGTCGCGCCAGGCGAAGATGTTGGTCACGGTGAAGCCACCATGGCCGAGTGCCCGCGCCCGGCGCTCGCAGCGTTCGACGGTGGGATCGTTCTGCACCTCGGTGGCGGTCGAGGGGTTCAGCATGACGAAATGCACGTGCCCGCCGCCGGTGTCCCAGACCCGGGTGAGCAGGTAGCGATAGCGCAGGCAGGGTGAGTAGACGGCGACCGAATCGGCGTCGCCCTTGCGGTGCCTGCGCGTGACCAGTCCCGCCTCGTCGATCATCGTCGTCCTTTCCCTGCGGCGCGACGCCTCACTGGCGCTGTCAGCGCCGCGCGCCCCTGCGCTCGGGATAGCGTCAAGCAGAAAAACGAGACACTTGTCAAAAGATGATCGGGCGTTGGCCCCTGGGAAGGGATGATCCGATCTGTCCGTTCGGATGCATTGGGCTCCGGGCCCGGGTGTCTGAAACCGGCCCCTCGGCGCTTGCGTCGCATGATTCGGGGGATCTGCCTGCCCATGCGGGCCATGGGGGCGGGTGAGGGCAAACCCCCTCGCGTGTGAGCGCAGTTCGCCGAAGGAGGAACGTCTCGCCAGATGGAACCGGGGCCAGCCCATGCGCCGCCCGCGGTCGCGTAACCGGCCGGACGCAGCCTCCTGTCTTTCGAGCGTCAGCGGTTCCGCGGCGCAGGGCGGCACCCCGCGAGCCGCGTGGGAGCAGGCGCGTTTGCCGCCGCCGGAACCGCCGGCAGACCCGGGGCGACAAAAAGAGGCTCCGGCTGTTGAGCGCCCCCTTTCCCTCCCCGCGATCATCGCGCGGGACGGGCGGACCGGTCGCTCTGCTGGGGGTGCAGGGCGGGAGGGGGGCGCCGTCCCCACGCGCGACCCGCATCGCACGTCGCGTCAGGCGGATCACGCCCCGCCCGGCCCCGCGCCGACGCGCGACCGGTGCGGGCCGTAGAGGCACGCGAGCCCGAGGATCAGCCCGGAGACCGTGGCGATCATGCCGGCGGCGCTGACCGCGTGGCGCGCGCCGAACCAGAGCGGGCCGTAGCCCGCGAGGACGTAGCCGAGCACCGCCGACAGCGTGGCGAAAGCCACGGACCAGAGCACCTGCCGTTCCAGCCGCTCGGTCATCAGCCGTGCCGCCGCGGGCGGGCAGATGAACATGGCGATCACGATGATGGAGCCCACCGCCTCGAAGGCGGCGACCGCGGCGATTGCGGCGGCGACCACGAGGCCGACGCCCACCGCCGCGGAAGGGATCCCGAGCGCGCGGGCGAAGGCCTCGTCGAAGGTGGCGATCTTGAGCCAGCGCCAGAACGCCGCCGTCAGGACGACCATCACGGCGCAGACGAGCGCGATGCGCGCGAGTTCGTCGGGCAGCGCGGCGAGCGCCGCCGGATCGACGAGCGAACCCCAGCCCGACGCCTCGAACCAGACGAGCGATTCGAGGTTGCCCATGAGGGCGTGCTGCACGTCGAGATGCACCGAGGCGGTATCGGTCCGCTCCAGCAGCAGCACGCCGCCCGCGAAGAGCGTCGTGAAGACGACGCCCATCGCCGCGCCCGGCTCGATCCGGCCGAGCCGGCGCACCGCCTCGATCAGCACCACGGCGAGGAGCGCCGCGCCCGCCGCGCCGATCAGCATCGGCACCGCCGCGACCGTGCCGGTCACGAGGAAGGCCACGACGATGCCGGGCAGCACCACGTGGCTGATCGCATCGCCGATGAGCGCCTGCCGCCGCAGGATCAGGAAGTTGCCCGGCAGCGCGCAGGCGATCGCCGCGAGCGCGCCGATCAGGATCGGGGTCAGCGAGAGCTGAACGAACTCGGCGCCCATCACGCGCCCCCTGCGGGGACCGGGCCACCGAGACGGCGGTCGAACGCGGCGATCTCGTCGGGGGTGAAGACCGTCTCGATCGGGGTCAGGCCATCGTAGCGCCCGGTGAGGCCGGCATCCCGATGGCTCTCGCGTGCGACGGCCCAGCGGCGCTCGTCGCGGGCGACCTTGGCGGCCTGCGCGCGGCCGGCCTCGGTGGGCACGCCGTCGGGACGGATCAGCCCCTCCCGCGTGAGCAGGCGCAGGGTGTAGGGCTCGCGGATCGGCTCGCCGTGCGCAAGCGCGAGAAGCCCCTGCCGGCGGTGGACGCGGCGCTGGAACCGGCGGTGGCGCAGCAGGGCCGCGGCGACGCCCCGCACCGGTGCGAAGAGAAGCGAGAGCGCGAAGACCGCCGCGGCGACGAGCACGATGATCGGCCCGGTGGGCAGCCCCGGCGCCGAGGCGGAGAGCGCAGCGCCGACATACCCCGAGGCCCCGCCGATCGCGCCCGCGATCCAGACGACGCGCCCCGCCCGCTCGGTCCAGAAGCGCGCGGCGACCGGCGGCACGATCAGCAGCGCCACGATCAGGACGAGGCCCACGAGCTTCAGCCCGATCACGGTCACGCCCATCACGAGCCCCATCATCGCCAGATCGACGCGGCGCACATCGTAGCCGAGGGCAGCGGCATAATCGCGGTCGAAGGCAACCAGCGTCATCGGACGCCTGAGCGCCCACGTCGCGGCCAGCGCCAGTGCGCCGCCCGCCGCGATGGTCACCGCGTCCTGCCGGAGCATCCCCGCCGTCGCGCCGAGCAGGAACTCCTCGAGCCCGGCCTGCCGCCCGGCGCTCATGGTCTGCACCACGGTCAGCAGCACGATGCCGAAGCCGAAGAAGACGCCGAGCACCGCGCCGATCGCCGCGTCCTCGGAGAGCCGGGTGCGCCGGGTGATCCACTCGATGGCGAGAAGCCCGAGCCAAGCCGTCGCCGCTGACCCGGCGAGGAGCCCCGGCAGGCTGCGCCCGTCGCCGCCCGCGGCGACCATGACGATGAAGGCGAGCCCGACGCCCGGCAGCGTGGCATGCGCCACCGCGTCGGAGACGAGCGCGCGCTTGCTCAGGAAGAGGAAGGTGCCGGTGGCTCCCGCAGCGACGCCCAGAAGCCCCGCGCCGATCGCGACGAGCGCCGCGTTGTACCCGGCGCCCAGCAGCAGCGCGTCGAGGAAACCGCTCAACCGGCGCCCCCGGCGGGCAGGATCTCGCCCACGTGGGTGGCCGAAAGACGCCCGCCATAGGCGGCGTTCAGCGCCTCGGCGGTGAAGGCCGTGGCGACCGGACCCTCGGCGATCGGGCGCACGTTGATGAGAAGGACATGGTCGAAGTAACTGCGCACCGTGGCGAGATCGTGGTGCACCGCGACGACCGAACGGCCCTCGGACTGCAGGTCCTTCAGCACATCGATGATCGCCCGCTCCGTCGCCGCGTCGACGCCCGCGAAGGGCTCGTCTAGGAGGTAGAGGTCGGCCTCCTGCGCGAGCGCCCGGGCGAGGAAGACGCGCTGCTGCTGGCCTCCGGACAGCTGGCCGATCTGGCGGTCGGCGAGGCCGACCATGCCCACCCTGTCGAGACAGTCGCGCGCCGTCCTGTCGAGGCGCCCCGAGAGGCGGCCGAAGAGGCCCGCCTTGCGGTAGAGGCCCATCCGCACCACGTCGAGCACCGTCGTCGGGAAATCCCAGTCCACGCTCGCCCGCTGCGGTACATAGGCGATCCGCGCCCGCGCCCGCCCGATCGGGGTGCCGAAAACCCGGACCTCGCCCGAGACACGCGGGATCACGCCAAGCGCCGCTTTCAGAAGCGTGGATTTCCCCGCGCCGTTCGGGCCGACGATGGCCGACATCGCCTGCGCCGGGAAGGTGGCGTCGACCGAGAAGACGGCCGGCGTTTCCCCGTAGGAAACAGTGACACCGCTGAGCGCGAGCGCCGCGTCCTCCGGCGCGGGGGCCGGTGCGACGGTGCGTCCGTCCTCGGCGGCGACGGTCAGGGTGGGCTGCATCGCGCGCTCCTTCAGTTCAGCCGGTCGGCCATGCCGCGCGCGGGCGCCTCGCCGCCGAGCGCGCGGGCGATCACCGTCGCATTGTGGTCGATCATGCCGATGTAGGTGCCTTCGTAGGTTCCCGGCTCGCCCATCGCGTCGGAGTAGAGCTCGCCGCCGATGCCGACGGTGTGCCCCTCGGACGCCGCGCCCTCGACGAGCGCGCGGATGTTGCGGTCGGAGACCGAGGTCTCGACGAAGACCGCACCGATGTCGCGTGCCACCAGCAGCTCGACAAGGTCCGCGATGCGCCGCAGGCCCGCCTCGCTCTCGGTGGAGATGCCCTGGATGCCGATCACCTCGAAGTCGTAGGCGGCGCCGAAGTAGTTGAACGCATCGTGCGAGGTCAGCAGCACGCGGTTCTCCGGCGGGATGGAGGCCAGCACGTTGGCCGCGTAGCTCGCCAGCCCGCGCAGATCGTCGAGGTAGGCGTCCGCATTGGCCGTGAAGGCGGCCTCGCCCTCCGGGTGCAGCTCGATCAAGGCGTCACGCACCTCGACCACGACCCGCTGCCAGAGCTCCGGGTCCATCCAGACATGCGGGTCGTATGCCCCGTCATAATCGTCGTGCGCGATCAGCTGCTCGCGCGGCAGGCCCTCGGCCACGGCGACCACCGGCCGCCGCGCGCCCAGATCGAGAAGAAACTCCTCGAGCTGCGCCTCGAGGTAGAGCCCGTGCCACAGCACGAGATCGGCGCGAGAGGTCGCGACGATGTCGGTGCGGGTCTGGCGGTAGGCATGCGGATCGACGCCCGGCCCCATGAGCGCCTGCACCTCCACCAGCTCGCCGCCCACCTCGCGCGCGGCATCGGCGATCATGCCGGTGGTGGCGACGACGGTCAATTCCGCCTCGGCTGCGGCCGGCCCGCGGCCGGCGACGAGGAAAACCGTGGCCAAGACCGCGAAGATCGCGCTTCTCGCGAACTGCATCGTTCACACTCCCTGATCCGGGGGATCGCTGCCCCGCGGTATGAGAGTGATAGTGCGAAGCACTCGCAACGTCAATGATTTTGCGAAGCATTCGCAACAGGCGTGGCGCCGACGCCCGGGATGGGCGCCGGCCGGGGGTCAGAGCGCGGCCATCGCGCGGGCCGTGTCGAGCATCCGGCAGGAGAAGGCCCACTCGTTGTCGTACCAGGACATCACGCGCAGCATGCCGCCCTCGGTCCGCCGCGTGCCCTCCGGCGCGAAGATCGAGGAGCGGGGATCGTGCAGGAAATCCTGCGAGACGAGCGGCGCGTCCTCCACCCCGAGAATGCCGGCAAGCGGTCCCTCGGCCGCGGCGGCGCGCATGGCCTCGGCGACCGTCTCGGGCGTGGCGGCGGCCCGCGTCATCACGCAGAGATCGACGAGCGAGACGTC
>NZ_JAWLFS010000104.1:0-10029 GCF_041685465.1 Rhodosalinus sp.
CCCCCGCGCCCCCCCGCCCCCCCCCCCCCCCCCAACGCCCTCAACGCTCGGTGAGCTTCAGCTCGATGCGCCGGTTGCGCGCGCGCGCCTCCGCCGTGTCGCGCGGGTCGATCGGCTGGTACTGCCCGAAGCCGTTCGCCGCGAGCCGCTCGGGCGGCATGTCGTGGGCGTCGATCAGGTAGCGCACGACCGAGAGCGCGCGCGCCTGGCTGAGCTCCCAGTTGTCCTCGAACTCCGCGCTGCCGACGATCGGCACGTCGTCGGTGTGCCCGTCCACGCGCAGCACCCAGTCGATCTCGGGCGGGATCTCGTCCATGATGCCCTTGAGGATCTCGGCGACCTCCCCGATCCCGGAACGGCCTTCGGCCGAGAGCTGCGCCTCGCCCTGCGCGAAGAGCACCTCGGAGGGGAAGACGAAACGGTCGCCCTCGATCTCCACGCCTTCGCGCGCGCCGAGGATCTCGCGCAGCCGCCCGAAGAACTCGGAGCGGTAGCGCTCGAGGTTCTCGCGCTCCTCCTCGAGGCGGCGCGCGCGGGCCGCCTCGAGCTGCCGGCGCCGGCGCTCCTCGGCGGCGGCCCGCGCGAGCGCGGCGTTCAGATCCTGTCCGAGCGACTCGATACGCACCTGCTGTGCCTCGTCGCGGTCGCGCGCGTCGTCGAGCACGGCCTGCAGGCGCGACAGCTGCCTGTTGAGTTCGCGCACCTGCTGGTTGAGGAGCGCGGTCTGCTTCTCGGCCTCCTCGGCCGCGGCCCGCTCTTCCTCGAGTTCCTGCTCGGCCACGGCGAGCAGGCGCAGGCGCTCGGCCGCCGTCTCCTCGGCGTCGAACCGGGCCGCGGCGGCAGCCTCCAGGCGGGCGCGCAGATCCTCGACCTCGGTCTCGGCCGCACGTTCGGCGGCGAGCGCCGCGGCGAGGCGCTCGCGCGTCTCGGCCGCGTCGGCCTCCACCTGCCGCTGTTCCGCGAGCGCCGCGGCGAGGCGCCGGCCGAGATCTTCCTCGGCGCTCTGCGCCGCGACCACGGCCGAGAGCGCGTCGCCGAGCTGGCGTTCGAGATCGGTGAACTCCTGATCGCGCGCCTCCGCGTCCTCGCGGCGGTCCTCCAGCGCCGCGCGCGTCTCCTCGAGGGCCGCGCGGGTTTCCGAAAGCTCGCGCGCCGAGGCCTCGGCCCGGGCCTCCGCAGCGGCAAGATCGGCGCGCAGGCTCTCCTCGGTCTCGATGGCCGCGTCGAGATCGGCCCGGCGCCCGGCGAGGGCCGCCTCGGCCTCCTCCGCGCGCGCCTCCGCCGCCGCCAGATCCGCGCGCAGCGCCTCCTCCGCCCGGCCGCGCTCCGCGATGCGCTCGAGCGCGGCGGCGAGGCGGTCGCGCAGGCTCGCCGCTTCCGACTCGGCCGTCTCGACGGCCGCCCGCGCGTCTTCGAGCGCGGCGCGCGTCTGCGCCGCCGCGGCATCAGCGGTCTCGGCGGTCGAGCGTGCGGCACCGAGCGCCGTCCGTGTCTCCTCCAGATCGGCCCGGAGGCGGTCGCGCTCGGCCTCGGTTTCCGAGAGATCGGCGCGCGCCGCCTCGGCGTCGAGAAGCGCGGTCGCGAGGGCGGCCTCGAGCTCGGTCAGCCGTTCCGCGCCGACGGCGCGGGCCTGTGCCGCGGCGGCCTCGGCCTGTTCGGCGCGGGCGCGGGCGCGCGCCGCCTGCGTCACCGCGGCGGCGAGCTCGGCCTCGAGGTCGGAGAGCCGCGTCGCGCGCGCCTCGGCCTCCGCTTCCGCCGTCTCGGCACGGGCGCGGGCCTCGTCCCCGGCAGCGAGCGCGGCGGCGAGCCGTTCCTCGAGCGACGCGATGCGGTCGCCCCGGTCCTCGGCCGCGCCGCGCGCCGCGGCAAGCTCGGTGCGCAGGGTTCCCGCCTCCTCCCGCGCTTCTGCGAGCGCCGCGCGGAGCGCCGCGGCCTCCTGTTCGGTCGCCACCGCCTCGGCGCGGGCGGCCTCGCGGGCGCGGGTGGCGTCGGCGAGATCGGCCTCCAGCCCCTCCTGCGCGAGGAGCGCCGCGGCCAGCCTTGCGTTCAGGTCCTCTTCGGCCCTCTCGGCGGCGGCGAGAAGCGTCAGCGTCTCCTCGGCGCGCGCGCGCTCCTCCTCGAGCGCGAGGGTCATGGCGGTGAGTTCGGCCTCGGAGTCTTCCAGCCGGTCGCGCAGCGCCTCGGCCGCCGCGGCCTCGGCGAGGCGGGCCTCCTCCTCGGCGCTGAGCTCCTCCTGCAGCTCGGAGACGCGGCCCTCGAGCGCGAGGCGGGCCGCCTCGCCCTCCTCCGCCTCGGCGCGCAGGTCGGCGACGAGCGCCTCAAGCGCCGCGCGCCGCGCGGCGGCGAGGCGCGCGGCCTCGGTCTGTTCGTCGACCTCCTCGCGGGCGGAGGCGAGCGCGGTTTCCAGCGCGTCACGCTCCGAGGCGAGCTCGTCGCGCGCGTCCTCGAGCCCGGCGATGCGGTCCCGGGCATCCTCCCGCTCGGCCAGCAGGCTCGCGACCTGCTCCTCGAAGCTCGCGATGCGGGCGCGCGCGCCCTCCAGCGCCTCGTCCTGCGCCTCGGTCCGGTCGCGCAGCGCGGCGATCAGGTCGGCCTGTTGCGCGCTCTCGTCCTCGGCGGCCTCCAGCGTGGCGGCGAGTTCGCCCACACGGTCCTCGAGCGCCTCGTTGCGGTCCCGCGCGAGGCCCAGCGCGCGCGAGAGGCTGCCGATCTCCTGCGACAGCAGGTCGAGTTCGCTCTCCTGCCCGCTGATCTCCTCGGTGAGGACGTACTGCACCACCATGAAGATCGTCAGGACGAAGATCAGCACGAGGAGAAGCCCCGTCATCGCGTCCACGAAGCCGGGCCAGATCGAGGCCTGGAACCGCTGGCCGCTGCGCCGCGCGAGCGGCATGGCTCAGCCCTCCCCGCCCTTGGTCTCGCGCCGGATCCGGGCCGACGGCGGTGCCGCGCGCGGCGTGCGGGGCTCGCCCCCGGCCGGGGGCTGGCGCGCGCCGAGCTGCTCGACGGCGCGGGTCAGCGCCGCGATCTCCGTGCGCAGTTCGGCCATGCTCTCCTGCCGGCCGGCGGACATTTCCTCGAGCAGGCGCAGCATCTGAACGTCGATGGAGCGCAGGCGCATCCGGCTTTCGGAGTCGAAACCGCCATCTTCGGCGCGGGCCTGGGTCTGCAGCACGTCGGCGAGCTGTTCCTGCCCTTCCGCCACGCGCAGGAGCGCGGTGGTCGACGGGGTCGAGGATTCGATCCGTTCCGTCATGCGCTCGATCGAGTCGGCGAGCTGCCCGAGCCTGGAATCCACCCCGGCGCGGCTCTCGTCGGACTCGGCGAACATGGTCTGCAGCATGTCCATCTGCTCGGCCATGTGGTCGATGACGGCGACGACCGCCTCCTCGTCGACCTCGCCCTCGCCGTCGGAGGAGAAGCCGAGGCGCGTGATCGAGGAGAGCCACTCCTCGAGCTCGCGGTAGAAGCGGTTCTGCCCGTGGCCCGCGAAAAGCTCCAGAAGCCCCACGACGAGCGACCCGGCGAGGCCCAGCAGCGAGGAGGCGAAGGCCACGCCCATGCCGCCGAGCTGCCCCTCGAGCCCCGTCATCAGCCGGTTGAAGACCGCGACGCTCGGCTCGCCCTCCTGCGGGGCGAGCCCGCGGATCGTGTCCACCACCGCGGGCACCGTCGTGGCCAGCCCGTAGAAGGTGCCGAGAAGGCCGAGGAAGATCAGCATGTTGATGATGTAGCGCGTGATCTCTCGCGCCTCGTCGAGGCGGGTCGCCACGCTGTCGAGGATCGAGCGCGTCGAGGTGGCCGAGATCTGCCGCCCCCGCCCGCGCGAGCGCAGGAGCGTCGCCAGCGGCGCGAGGAGGCGGGGCGCCGCGGCATCGCTGTCCGTGCGGCCGTCGGCGAAAGCCTCGATCCAGCGCACGGACGCGATGAGCTGCGCGACCTGCACGAAACAGGCGAGCACCCCGATCACGAAGACCACGCCGATGAAGCCGTTGAACCAGGGATTGGCCAGGAACACCGGCATGACCCGTGGTGCGGCCAGAACCGCGCCGAGGCCCGTCAGGGCCAGAACGATCAGCATGAAGAGGATCTGTCGGACGGGCTGCGAAAACTGCGGGGCCGTCTCGAGGTCCGGCTGGGCCATGTGCGCGTGTGTTCCGGCTTTGACTGCGCGTGCGACCCTATCTGTCGGCGCGGACCAAGCCAAGCGACTATGCCTTGAGCGCCTGCACCCGGGCCGAAAGCCACTCCAGATCGGGGTCGGCAAGGCCGAGCTCGGCCAGATGTGCCGCCGTGTTGTGCAGATATTCGTCGTTGGGCCCCCGCCCGCCGGTCGCGCGGGCGATGATGCGCGCCTGCGCCTCGAGCGAGAGCGCGCCGCAGTATTGCTCGTGTCCCGCGTCGATCACGTAGGTCACCGCCTCGACCTGCCGCCCGTCGGAGAGCTCCAGCGGCAGCATCCGCTCGACGTAGGCCGAGGAGACGAGCTCACGCTCGCGGAGGTAGGCGAGCGTCGCCTCCTCGGTCCCCGGTTCGGCCGCCAGCGCCACCCCGTTGCAGACCGCGCCCTGCGCCGCGTCGAGCGCGAGGACGAGGCCCGGTGCCTCCGGCGTGCCGCGGTGATGCACCGAACGCATGCAGAAGCTGCGGTGCCAGTCCGGGAGCCGGGCCAGCGTCCGCCCGGCCACGGGAAAGCCCGGGTTCCACAAAAGCGATCCGTATCCGAATACCCAGAGCGTCACGGCGGCTGGCCCTTTCTGCGGGGCGGGGTTAAACACGTCCGCCGCGGGGGTGCAAAGGGATGGGCACATGAAACGGCTATTGGTCCTGATCGTCCTCGCGACGCTCGCGTGGTCCGGCTACTGGGCCGTCGGCGCATGGCAGTTGCGACAGGCGCAGGAAGACTGGTTCGAAGAACGCCGGGCAGACGGCTGGCAGGCGGATTACGCCGATCTCGGCGTGGGCGGATTTCCGAACCGCCTCGACACCACCTTCACCGACATCGCGCTCGCCGATCCGGGCAGCGGCCTCGCGTGGCAGGCACCGGTCTTTCAGATCCTGCGACTGAGTTACCGCCCGAACCACCTGATCGCGGCCTGGCCCGAGACGCAGAGCCTCGCCACGCCCGAGCGCCGTGCCACCGTCGAGAGCGAGGACATGCGCGCCAGCCTTGTCCTGCGCGGCGGCGAGGACCGCGCGCTGGAGCGTGCGACGCTGGTGGCCGGGACGCTGCGCCTCGTGCCGGAGACCGGCGGCGCCTGGGCCCTCGCGCGGCTCAACGCGGCAGCCGAGCGCACGGCGGCGAGCCCCGCGACCTACCGGCTCGGCCTATCGCTCGACGGGCTCGCGCCGCCGGGGTCGCCGCGTCGGCTGCCGCAGACGCTCGACGCGGTGCGCCTCGACGCGACGGTGGCCTTCGACGCGCCGTGGGATGCGGCGGCAATCGCCGCGCGCCGTCCGCAACCCCGGCGGATCGAGCTCGACACCGCCGAGGCGACGTGGGGGGATCTGGTGCTGCGCGCGGCGGGCCGGCTCGACGTGGACGCGGAGGGGCGGCCCGAGGGGCGGATCGCGCTGCGCGCCGAGAACTGGCGCGCGATCCTCCGCCTCGCGCAGGAGACCGGCGCCCTGCCCCCCGGGGTCGCGGGGACCCTCGAGGACGCGCTGGCGCTCGCCGCGCGGCTTTCCGGCGAGTCCGGGACGCTCGACATGCCGCTCGATTTCGACGACGGGCAGATCCGTCTCGGCCCCGTGCCCCTCGGCCCCGCGCCGCGGCTCGTGATCCGCTGACGCCCGGCGCGGGCGGTCTGGACAGTCTCCGGGCCTTCAGTCACTCTTCGCCGCGACAGACGCCGTCGAGGCGCATCCGTTCAGGGAGACCGCAAGATGACACAGCCCCTCCGCCTTGTCGCCGCGAGCGCGCTGGCGCTCGCTGCCGGGCTCGCCCCCGCATGGGCCGAGCGCACCGATGTCACCGTGGCCATGCAGCTCGAGCCGCCGCACCTCGACCCGACGGGCGGTGCCGCGGGCGCGATCGACAGCGTGCTCTACGCCAACGTCTTCGAAGGGCTCACGCGCTTCACCGAGAGCGGCGAAGTGGTTCCCGGCCTCGCCGAAAGCTGGGAGATTTCCGAGGACGGGCTCACCTACACCTTCGCCCTGCGCGAGGGCGTGACCTTCCACGACGGCACCGAGCTGGACGCGGACGACGTCAAGTTCAGCCTCGACCGCGCCCGCGAGGAGGACTCCACGAACGCGCAGAAGCAGCTTTTCGCAGCCATCGACAGCGTCGAGGCGGTGGACCCGCAGACCGTGCGCGTGACGCTCGCGCAGCCGGACGGGATGTTCCTCTTCAACATGGCCTGGGGCGACGCGGTGATCGTCGCGCCCGAAAGCATCGGCGAGATCAAGTCGCAGCCCGTCGGCACCGGTCCCTTCCGCTTCGAGGAATGGGCGCAGGGCGACCGGATCGATCTCGTGCGCTACGACGACTACTGGGGCGAGGCGCCGGCGCTCGAGACGGCGACCTTCAAGTTCATCTCCGACCCGACGGCGGCCTTCTCGGCGATGATGGCCGAGGACATCGACGCCTTTTCCGCCTTCCCGGCGCCCGAGAACCTGCCGCAGTTCGAGGCCGACCCGCGCTTTCAGGTGCTCGTCGGCTCGACCGAGGGGGAGACGATCCTGTCGATCAACAACGCCGAGCCGCCGCTCGACGAGCCGAAGGTGCGCAAGGCGATCGCCCATGCCATCGACCGGCAGTCGGTGATCGAGGGCGCGATGTTCGGCTACGGCACGCCGATCGGCACGCATTTCGCGCCGCATCATCCGGCCTACGTCGATCTTACCGACATGTCGTCGCACGACCCCGACCTCGCGCGCGAGCTTCTGGCCGACGCGGGTTACCCGGACGGGTTCAGCACGACGCTGAAGCTGCCGCCCCCCTCCTACGCGCGCCGCGGGGGCGAGATCATCGCCGCACAGCTCCGTGCGGTCGGCATCGAGACGGAGATCACCAATCTCGAATGGGCGCAGTGGCTCGAGGAGGTGTTCAACAACAAGAACTTCGGTCTGAGCATCGTGAGCCACACGGAACCGATGGACATCGGCATCTACGCCCGGCCGGATTACTACTTCCAGTACGACAATCCCGAGCTTCAGGCGCTGATGGACGAGTTGAACGCCACCACCGATCCCGACGCGCGGATGGAGATGCTGCAGCAGGCGCAGCGCATCATCGCGGAGGATTACGTGAACGGCTACCTGTTCCAGCTCGCGATGACCACGGTCGCCAAGGCGGATCTGCGCGGGCTCTGGGCCAATGCGCCGACGCAGGCGGTGGACCTCACGGGCGTCTCCTGGGACCAGTGACCTGCATGCGCGCTCGTCGGCCCTGACGGGCGCGCCTCGCGAAGAGGCCCCGCACGGGGCCGATGAGCGCCCCGGAAGGGCGATGGAGACCCCATGCTGCGCTACACGCTCAAGCGCCTGATCTCGCTCGCCATGAGCCTCGCCGTGGCGTCGCTGGTCATCTTTCTGGTGGTCGAGGTGGCGCCCGGCGATCCGGCGGCCTTCATGCTCGGCATCAACGCCGAGCCCGAGACGGTCGCCGCGCTGCGCGCCGAGCTCGGCCTCGACGTGCCCAAGTGGCAGCGGTACCTCGACTGGGTCGGCGGCATGGCCACGGGTGACTTCGGCACATCCTACACCTACCGCACGCCGGTGGCGGAGATGATCGCGGAGCGGTTGCAGGTCTCGTTGCCGCTCGCCCTCTATGCGCTCGCGCTCTCCACGCTTCTGGCGTTCCCGGCGGGAATCTACGCCGCCGCACGGCGCGGGCGTGCGGGCGATCTGGCCGTGATGGGGGCCACGCAGCTCGGCATCGCGGTGCCGAACTTCTGGTTCGCGATGATGCTGGTCCTGCTCTTCTCGATCACGCTGGGCTGGTTCGGCGCGGGGGGCTTTCCCGGCTGGGACGAAGGGCTCTGGGCGGGCCTGAAGGCGCTGACCCTTCCGGCCGTCGCGCTCGCCCTGCCACAGGCGGCGATCCTCGCGCGGGTGATGCGCTCCTCGCTCATCGACATCCTGTCCGAGGACTTCATGCGCACCGCGCGCGCCAAGGGTCTCACCCGCCGGCAGGCGCTCTGGCGCCACGGGGTCCGGAACGCGCTGATCCCGGTGCTCACCATCATCGGGCTGCAGTTCGCCTTCCTGCTCGCCGGCGCGATCATCATCGAGCAGGTGTTCTACCTGCCCGGCCTCGGGCGGCTGATCTTCCAGTCGATCTCGGCCCGCGATCTGATCGTGGTGGAGTCCGTGGTCATGCTGCTGGTCTTCGCGGTGATCCTGGTGAATTTCCTCGTCGATCTGGCCTATGCCGCCGTCGACCCCCGCCTGAGGAGCCGCTCGTGAGCCTGGCCGAGCCGAACGACGCACCGCAGCCCGCGCCGCCGGCGCGCCGGGCCGGGGGCGTGCCGCGCAGCCTCTGGATCGGGCTCGCGCTGTCCGCGATCTTCGTCGTGGCGGCGGCGCTCTCCTTCCTCTGGACGCCCTACCCGGTGGACGGGATGAACATTCCCTCCCGGCTGCAGCCGCCGTCATGGGCGCATCTTCTGGGTACCGACCAGTTCGGCCGCGACATCCTGTCGATGATCATGGTGGGCGCGCGCACCTCGATCGCGGTGGCGCTGCTGGCCGTGGGGATCGGCATGGCGCTCGGCGTGCCGCTCGGCCTCGCGGCGGCGGCGCGCAAGGGCGGGCTGCTGGACGAGGTGATCATGCGGGCGAACGACCTGATCTTCGCCTTCCCCGCGCTGGTGATCGCGATCCTGATCACCGCCGTCTTCGGCGCCTCCGCGATGAACGCCATCATCGCCATCGGCATCTTCAACATTCCCGTCTTCGCCCGCCTCACCCGCGGCGGCGCGCTCAGCCTCTGGGAGCGGGAGTTCATCCTCGCCGCGCGCGTGGCCGGCAAATCGGCCCCGCGCATCAGCGTCGAGCATATCCTGCCCAATGTCGCCAACCTGCTGATCGTGCAGGGCACGATCCAGTTCAGCCTCGGCATCCTGGCCGAGGCGGGGCTCTCCTACGTCGGGCTGGGCGCGCAGCCGCCGACGCCGAGCTGGGGGCGCATGCTCGCCGAGGCGCAGACGATGGTCAGCCTCGCGCCGCATGTCGCGCTGATCCCCGGTCTCGCCATCGTGCTGACGGTGCTGGGGCTCAACCTCATGGGCGACGGGCTGCGCGACCTGCTGGACCCGAAGGTGCGAAAGGCGCGCGCATGAGCCTGCTGCAGATCGAACACCTCGACCTCGCCATCGGCGGGACGCCGATCCTGCGCGACGTGTCGCTCGCCATCGCGCCGGGCGAGATCGTGGCCGTCACCGGCGAAAGCGGCTCGGGCAAGTCGATGACGGCCTTCGCGGTGATGGGCCTCATGCCCGGCGCGGCCGAGGCCACGGGGCGGATCGTGCTCGACGGGCGCGACATCCTGAACGCCCCGGAGGCCGAGATGTGCCGCCTGCGCGGCGCCGAGGCGGGCATGGTCTTTCAGGAGCCGATGACCGCGCTCAACCCGGTGCAGACCATCGGCGACCAGGTGGCCGAGACGATCCTGATCCATCAAAAGGTGCCGCGCGCCGAGGCGCTTGCCCGCGCCCGCGCCATGCTGGACCGGGTGGGCCTGCCCGCCGAGCGCTTTCCCCTCTCGCGCTACCCGCACGAGCTGTCGGGCGGGCAGCGCCAGCGCGTGGTGATCGCCATGGCCATCGCGCTCAGGCCGAAGATCCTCATCGCGGACGAGCCGACCACCGCGCTCGACGTCACCACGCAGGCCCAGATTCTCGCCCTGCTGCGCGAGCTGGTGGACGAGTTCGGCATGGGGCTGATGATGATCACCCACGACCTTGCCGTGGTCAGCGACATGGCCGACCGCATCGTGGTGATGCGCGAGGGCGAGGTGGTCGAGACGGGCGAGACCCGCGCGCTCTTCGCGAACATGCGCCACCCCTACACCCGGATGCTCTT
>NZ_JAWLFS010000105.1:0-10001 GCF_041685465.1 Rhodosalinus sp.
GCGACCCGACCCATCCTCCGTCCCGCGCCGGGTCTTCTTCTTGGCGAAAATATCCCGGGGGAGTCCGCCGCAGGCGGACGGGGGCAGCGCCCCCTGCCGCCGTCGCCCTCGGCGTCGCCGCGTGGTCTCCTCTCGCCGGCCCCGTGAGCGCCTGAGCCCGATGGCCGAACACGTGCCTTCCGACCTGCCCGACGACCCGCAGCTGGTCGCCAACCTCGTGCATTTCGCCCGGGCGCTGCGCCGGGCCGGGCTCCGCGTGGGCACCGGCCGCGTCGCCGACGCGATCCGCGCCGTGGAGGCCGCGGGCTTCACCGACAAGCGCGATTTCTACCATGTGCTCGAGGCCTGCTTCGTCGCGCGCGCCGAGGAACGGCGCGCCTTCGCGCAGGTCTTCCGCCTCTTCTGGCGCGACCCGCGCTTCATGGAGCACATGATGGCCATGATGCTGCCCGCCGTGCGCGGCGTCGCCGAGGAGCGCGCGGCCGAGGCCGCCGAGAAGCGCGCCGCCGAGGCGCTGCTCGCGGGCGCCGAGATGCCCGCGCGCGAGGCGGAGGCGGAGACGCCGGAGGAGACCGAGATCGAGGTGGACGCGGCGCTCACCGTCTCCGCCGAGGAGCGGCTGCGCACCCTCGACTTCGAGCAGATGAGCACCGCGGAGATCGCGCAGGCGCGGCGCATGCTCGCGCGGCTTTCGCTTCCCGTCCGCCCGATCCCCTCGCGCCGCGCGGAGGTCGCGGCGGCCGGGCGCGCCATCGACCGCCGCCGCACGCTCCGAGCCGCGATGCGCACCGGCGGCGAGGTGAGCCGCCTCGCACGCACGCGCCCGCGCCCGCGCTGGCCGAACCTCGTCGCGCTCTGCGACATCTCGGGCTCGATGAGCCGCTACAGCCGCGTGCTCCTGCATTTCCTGCACGCGGTCTCGAACCGCCAGGGCGCGGGCTGGGCGGAGGTGCACGCCTTCACCTTCGGCACGCGGCTCACCAACGTCACGCGCCACCTGCGCACGCGCGACGTGGACGCGGCCCTCGCCGCCGCGGGGGCGGAGGCGCAGGACTGGGAGGGCGGCACGCGGATCGGCGACTGCCTGCACGCCTTCAACCGCGACTGGTCGCGCCGCGTCATGGGGCAGGGGGCGGTGGTTCTGCTGATCACCGACGGGCTCGACCGGGGCGATCCCGAGCGCCTCTCGCGCGAGATGGAGCGGCTGCATCTGACCGCCCGCCGCCTCGTCTGGATCAACCCGCTCCTGCGCTACGACGACTTCGCCCCGCGCGCCACGGGCATCCGCGCGATGCTGCCGCATGTCGACAGCTTCCGCGCCGGGCACTCCATCGCCACCCTGGAAGACCTCGCCGAGACGGTCTCGCGCCCCGACGACGCGGGCGAGAAGGCGCGGCTGATGGCGGCGCTCGGCCCCGCCTGAGCGCCGCCCGGCTCTCTGCGCGGCATGCGCCCGGGAACATGTGCTTGATCCAGATCATTCCGGTTTCTGAATGTGATGTACATTCAGGATCCGTAATCTGTCATCGGAAGGACAACCGCCATGCCACTCAACTGGAAAACCGGCGGCGTTCTGCTCGGCGTCGTCTTCTTCCTTGCGGTGCTGCTGGTGAAGCCGATCGGGGTCTCGACGCAGTTCGTCATCCTCGACGCAATCGTCGGCGACATCGCCAACCCCGGCCTGATCGAGGCAACGGAAGACGGCTACACCTCCGGCAACGCCTATCTCGCCAAGTCGGACGGGAAATATGCCGCCAACGCGGCCGACCCGCTCAACTACAGCTTCGTCTTCGTGCTCGCCATGGCGGCGGGCGCGGCGCTCTCGGCCTGGGCACGCGGCTGGGTCCGCGGCACCGAGAGCCGCACGCCCGCGCTCTGGCGCGCCAACTTCGGCGAGACGCCATGGGCGCGCTACGCCACCGCCTTCGCGGGCGGCTTCGTCGTGCTTTACGGCGCGCGCCTCGCCGGCGGCTGCACCTCCGGGCACATGATGTCGGGGATGATGCAGACCGCGATCTCGGGCTACATCTTCGCCCTCGGCGCCTTCGCCGCGGCGATTCCCGTCGCGTTCCTCATGTACCGGAAGGAGGCCTGAGCCATGACCACCATCCTTCTCGCCATCGTCATCGGCGCCGCCTTCGGCGCCGTCCTGGACCGGATCGGGGCAACGAACCCCAACTGGATCTGGCGCATGCTGAGCCTGTCGAACCTGCACCTGATGAAGACCATCCTGCTGGCCATCGGGACCGGTTCGGTGCTGATGTTCGCCGGTCAGATGCTGGGGCTCGTGGACGTCGGCCATATGTCGGTCAAGACGGCCTATGTCGGCGTCTTCCTCGGCGGGCTGCTGCTCGGCGCGGGCTGGGCGGCCTCGGGGTTCTGCCCCGGCACCGGCGTCGCCGCGGCGGCCACGGGGCGCAAGGACGCGCTCTTCTTCATCGCGGGCGGCCTGCTGGGCGCCGCGGCCTACATGATGAGCTACCCGTGGTGGCAGGGGGCGGGCCTGCTCGACGGTGCCAAGCTCACGCTGGGCACGGTGCCCGGGGCGGGCTATCCGGGGCTCACCGGGCTGCCGGGCGACACCCTCGGCATCGTGCTGGGGCTCGCCTTCATCGCGGTCGCCTTCGCGCTGCCGGACCGTCTGCGCCCGGCGCCGCGGAGCGGCGGCGCGGAGATGCCCGCGGAGTGACGGGCGCGCAGTGACGGGCGCGCAGTGACGGGCGCGCAGTGACGGGCGCAGTGTGAAAAGGGCGCGAGTCGCGCCCTGACGCGCGCCTCTCCGGACGCGGGCCGTGGCGCGTGGCGCCGCGGCCCTTTTCGTGCGCGCCGCCGCGGCATACCTTGACAGGGACGCAGGGGCAGGGAGGCCGCGCGATGGACCGTTTCGACCGCATCCCGGAGACCGCGCTCGGCTGGCACCGCGCCGGGCGCGGCGCCGCGCTCGCCACCGTGGTCGAGACCTGGGGCAGCGCGCCGCGCCGCGTGGGCGCGCAGCTCGCCGTCTCGGGCGAGGGGGAGATCGAGGGCTCGGTCTCGGGCGGCTGCGTCGAGGGCGCCGTGGTCGCCGAGGCGCTGGAGGCGATCGAGGACGGCGCGCCGCGGCTCCTGACCTTCGGCGTCTCCGACGAGGATGCCTTTTCCGTCGGCCTCGCCTGCGGCGGCACGATTCGCGTGCTGGTCGAGCCCGTGGGCGCCGTGATCTCCGAGACGCTGCTCGAGGAGCTCGTCGGCCACCGCCTAGACCGCAGGCCCGTCGCCTATGTCGCCGACCTGGAGGGCACGCGTCCCGGGCGGCTCGAGACGGGGGGCCACGCGGAGCGCTTCCGCATGGACCGCTCGGGCGTCGAGGACGACGGGCGTACCTTCGTCGCCGTGCACAACCCGCCGCTGCGCCTGGTCGTCGTGGGCGCGGTGCACATCGCGCAGGCGCTCGTGCCCATGGCGCGGCTCGTGGGCTACGACCCCATGCTGATCGACCCGCGCGAGGCCTTCGGCTCCGAGGCGCGCTTTCCGGGCGAGCGCATCCTGAACGACTGGCCGGACGAGGCGGTGGCGGCGGTGGGCCTCGACACGCGCACGGCGGTCGTGTTGCTGACCCACGACCCGAAGCTCGACGACCCGGCGCTGGCGCAGGCGCTGCGCTCGCCCGCCTTCTACATCGGAGCGCTGGGCTCGACGCGCACCCACGCCAAGCGCGTCGCACGCCTGACCGAGGCGGGCTTCACCGAGGCCGAGATCGCGCGGATCCACGCGCCCGTCGGCCTCGACATCGGCGCGGCCGGCCCGGCGGAGATCGCCGTCTCCGTGCTGGCCGAGATGACGCGCGTGCTGAGGCAGGGGGCATGAAGTTCGGCCCCGTGCCGCTCGATCGCGCGCAGGGCGCGCTGCTCGCGCATTCCGTGCGTCTCTCCGGGGGAAAGCTCAGGAAGGGCCAACGCCTCGCGCCCGAGCACCTCGCCGCGCTCGCGGCCGAGGGGCACGCGGAGGTCACCGTCGCGCGGCCCGAGCCCGGCGACGTGGACGAGAACGCCGCCGCCGCGCGCCTCGCTGCCGCGCTGGTACCCGATCCGGCGGCGGTGGGGCTCCGCCTGACGGAGGCCTTCACCGGCCGCGTCAACCTGATCGCCGAGGGGCCGGGCGTCGTCGTCATGGAGACCGCGCGGCTGCACGCACTCAACGCGGTGCACCCGATGATCACGCTGGCCACCGTGCCGCCCTTTCAGCAGATGGCCGCGGGCGGCATGGTCGGCACGGTCAAGATCATCTCCTACGCCGTGCCGGGCGCCGCGCTCGAGGCCGCCTGCGCCGACGGGGCAGGGGCGATCCGCCTCGCCCGGCCCGTGCTGCGCAGCGCGACGCTGATCGTCACCGAGATATCCGGCGGCGCGGGGGAGAAGGGGGTGCCAGCGATCGCGGGCCGGCTCGACGCGCTCGGCATGGAGATGCGCGGGCCGGTCGCCGTGCCCCACGCCACCGCCCCGCTCGCCGAGGCGGTCGCGGCGGCGGCGGGCGACCTGGTGCTGATCCTCACCGGTTCGGCGACCTCCGACGCGCAGGATGTCGCGCCGCAGGCGGTGCGGCAGGCGGGCGGCACGGTGGAGCGCTTCGGGATGCCCGTGGACCCCGGCAACCTCCTCTTCCTCGGCGCACAGGGCGGGCGGCCGGTGATCGGCCTGCCGGGCTGCGCGCGCTCGCCCGCGCTCAACGGCGCGGACTGGGTGCTCGCCCGGGTGGCCTGCGGGATCGCGGTCACCGGCGCAGATATCGCCGCGATGGGGATCGGCGGCCTCCTGAAGGAGATCCCGAGCCGCCCGCAGCCGCGCGCGCGGCGCGCGGGCTGAGGCTGGCGGGCGCGGGGGGCCGGGCTACCTTCCGCTGCGACACCCATGGAGGGAGACCCCGATGCGCCGCACGCTGATCGCCGCCATTGCCACCGCCGCCGCCGCTTTGCTCGCCGCCCCGGCGGCGCAGGCGCAGATCGAAGGCGCCGCCGTCGACTACACCGTCGGCGACACCGTTTTCGAGGGCTACTACGCCCGCAATGCCGCGCTCGAAGAGGCGCGCGGCACCGTCGTGATCGTCCACGACTGGGACGGTCTGACCGCCTACGAGGAGCGCCGCGCCGAGATGCTCGCCGCGCAGGGCTACGCGGCCTTCGCGCTCGACGTCTACGGCAAGGACGCCGATCCGCAGGACGTCGACGACACCCGCGCCCTCTCCGGCGCCATGTACGACGACCGCGAGACCTTCCGCGCGCGCCTCCGCGCCGGCGTGGAAGCCGCGCGGGCGCAGGAGGGCGCACCGCAGGCGGTGGTGGTCATGGGCTACTGCTTCGGCGGCGCCGGCACGCTGGAACTCGCCCGCGCCGGGGCCGACGCCGAAGGCTTCGTGAGCTTCCACGGCGGCCTCGGCACGCCCGAGGGGCAGAGCTACGAAGGGCAGGGCGCGCCGGTGCTGGTCCTGCACGGCTCGGCCGATCCGGTCTCCGGCATGGCGGAGCTCGCCACGCTTCTCGACGATCTTCAGGCCGCAGGCACACCCCATGCCGCGCGCGTCTTCGGCGGGGCGCGGCACGCCTTCACGGTCTGGGGGTCGGACGACTATGACCCGGCGGCCGACCGCGAGAGCTGGGACGCGCTCGAGGCGTTTCTCGAGGCACGGTTCTGAGCCGGCGTCGCAGACGGGGGCTCGTCTGCCCCCTCTCGACCCTCGGCCAAGTCACCCCCGAGGATATTCGGCCCGGGAAGAAGAGACGGACACATCGTCCCATCATCTTGGCGAAAATACTCCGGGGAGCGCGAGGGGCAGGGCCCCTCGCAAAGACCCGAGAGCATGCGGCCGGAAGGCCGCTCAGATCAGGATGCGGCGGGTTTGCGCGCGACGAAGTCGATCAGCGCGGAGGGGCCGGCGTGGCCCTTGCCCTCGCGGATGTCGCGCTCGTGGGCGCGGTTCTCGAGGATCTCCCAACCCGCGAAGGCCTCGGCGAGCATGGCTTCCGTGTACATGTTCTCGGGGTAGGGCGGGCCGCCGGTGCCGCGGCCGACCTGTTCGGGGGTGTAGCCGTGCAGGAGCAGCAGGCCGCCGGGCGCGAGGGCCGTGCGCATCTTCTCGAAGAGGCGCGCGCGGCCCTCGGGGCCGGCGAACTGGATGAAGATGGCCGCGATCAGGTCGTAGGGGCCGCCCCAATCGTCGGTCAGGACGTCCGCCTCGACGAACTCCACCGTCACCTCGCGCGCGGCGGCGAGGCGTTGCGCCTTGGCGATGGCCGTTGGCGCATACTCGAGCGCGGTGACGGCGAGCCCCTTCCCGGCCATGAAGACGGAATTGCGCCCCTCGCCGTCGGCGACGGCGAGGGCGGTCGCCCCGGGGGGCAGCAGATGCGCGTGGTCGGCGAGAAAGGCCGCCGGCTCGGTCCCGAAGAGGTAGTCCGGCGTGGCATAGCGCGCCTCCCAGCCCGAGGGGGGCGCCGCGCTGTCGCTCATCGGGCCGTCGGCCCGATCATCATGATCATCTGCCGGCCCTCGACCTTCGGCATGTTCTCGACCTTGCCGAGCTCCTTCACGTCCTCGGCGACGCGCTGCAGGAGCTCGCGGCCGAGGTTCTGGTGCGCCATCTCGCGGCCGCGAAAGCGCAGGGTGACTTTCACCTTGTCGCCCTGCTCGAGGAAGCGGATCACGTTGCGCAGCTTCACGTCGTAGTCATGCTGGTCGGTGTTCGGGCGGAACTTGACCTCCTTGACGTCGGTGACCTTCTGCTTCTTCTTCGCTTCGGACTCGCGCTTCTGCTGCTCGTACTTGTACTTGCCGAAGTCCATGATCTTGCAGACCGGCGGGTTGGCGTTGGGCGAGATTTCCACAAGGTCGAGGCCCACCGTCTCGGCGGCCTGCAGCGCCTTGGCCGGGGGCACCACGCCGAGGTTCTCGCCCTCCGGGCCGATCAGGCGGATTTCCGGGGCGCGGATGCGGTCGTTGACGCGGGGGCCGGTGTCGCGCGGCGGAGGCGCGTTGTGAGGTCTGCGAGCTATGGCTTCAGTCCTTTTTGTCAGGAAAAGATTGCGCGCGGAAACTAAACGCGGGCCCGCGGCGATTCAAGCGGCAATCGCGGAGGGGGCCGGCGCCGCAGCGCGCCGGGACACCGCGGCCGCGGGACGCGGTTCGGTGGCGTGGCGTCAGCCGACGAACGCCTTTTCGACGACGTATTCGGCCGGCTCGGAATTGGCGCCTTCGCGCAGCCCCGCGCCTTCGAGGAGCGCCTTCATGTCCATGTTGAAGCCGAGCGAGCCGCAGACCATGGCGCGGTCCGTCCCGGGGCCGAAGTCCGTGATCCCCAGCTCCGAGAAAAGCCGTCCGTCCTCCATCCGCGTGGTCACGCGCCCCATGCGCGGGCTCTCCTCGCGGGTGGTGGTGGGGGAGTAGAAGAGTTTTCCCTCCACCATCTCGCCGATCAGGGGATCCTCCCGCAGGCTCTCGACGAGCTCGCGCCCGTAATCGAGCTCGGCGAGGTCGCGGCAGGTATGCGTCAGATAGACTTCGTCGTAATCCTCGTAGGTCTGCGGGTCGCGGATGAGCGAGGCGAAGGGCGCGATGCCGGTGCCGGTGGCGAAGAACCAGATGCGCTTGCCGGGCAGCAGCGCGTCGTGCACCAGCGTGCCCACCGGTTTCGGGCGCAGGATGATCTGGTCGCCCGGGCGGATGTGCTGCAACCGGGAGGTGAGCGGGCCGTCGGGCACCTTGATCGAGTAGAACTCGAGCTCGTCGGCCCAGGCAGGGCTCGCGATGGAATAGGCGCGCAGGAGCGGCTTGCCGGTCTCGCCGAGGAGCCCGATCATCACGAACTCCCCCGACCGGAAGCGCAGCGAGCGCGGCCGCTCGACCTTGAACGAGAAGAGGCGGTCGGTCCAGTGCCGCACCTCCGTCACCGTGGTGGCGTCGGGCAGGGTGGGGGCGCGGGGCGCGTCGGGCTCGGTCGTCGTCTGGGTCACGGTCTCTGGGCCTTCGTCCGGCGGGTCGGGTCGCTCTGGTGATAATCCCGCGTACGGAGGTAAACTTTGATCCATGTCAGGAAAAGGGGGGGGTGCCAGGTCGTCGCCGCAGCGACCCGCGCGGCGCGGAACATCGTTCCCTTTTCCTGCGCCGGCGCCTTGGTTCGCGGAACGACTGCCGCTATTCTACGCCCCATGCGGGCGGAAGTTCCGGCCGGCGCAGGGGGCGGCACGACATGCAGCTTGACGAGATCGACCGCAGGATCCTGCGGGAACTTCAGAAGGACGCCGGGCAATCGCTCGAACGGATCGCGCGCGCGGTCGGCTCCTCCAAGACGCCCGTCTGGAACCGCATCCGCAAGATGCGCGAGGCGGGGATCGTCGGGAAACCGACCGTGATTCTCGACGCCGAGGCGCTGGGGCTGGAGGCCTGTTTCTTCGTCCTGATCCGCACCGCCGAGCATGAGAGCGGCTGGCAGACCGATTTCCTCGAGGCCGTGCGCGCGCGCCCCGAGGTCCTGGAGGCGCACCGCCTCGCGGGCGACATCGACTATATCCTCAAGGTCCGCGTGCCGAACGCCCGCGCTTACGACGCCTTCTACCAGGCGCTGATCGCGCGGGTGAAGGTGCACAACGTGACCGCGCTCCTTTCGATGGAGGAGATCAAGGCGACGACGGAGGTCCCGGTCTAGGCGCGCGGCGCGACGCCGGCCTGTCGCCGGACCATGCCGCCGCGGGACGGGCGCGCAAGCTTCGGTGCGACCGGCCCCTGCGCGGGCGCGGCGTGGCGGGCACGCTCGCGTGCCGGAAGCTGGAAAGTCGAGTGTTCCGGTCGGAAAAGACTTGACCCCTGCGCTCGATCCATTATCCGAGCATTTGCGTCGGGAATGGCCGGCGCGCAGCAGATCAGGGAGTCTCCCATGACAGGATTTCACCGCACCGCGCTGACCGGCGCAGCCGCGCTCGCGGTCGCGCTGACCTCGGCGCCCGCGCTCTTCGCGCAGGGCGAGCTCAACCTCTACTCCTCGCGGCACTACGACACCGACGAGCGGCTCTATTCCGACTTCGAGGAGATGACCGGCATCACCGTCAACCGCATCGAGGGCAACGCGGACGAGCTCCTCGCGCGGATGGAGGCGGAGGGCGAGAACTCGCCGGCCGACGTGCTGCTGACCGTCGACACCTCGCGCCTCGAGCGCGCGAAGGGCATGGGCCTCCTGCAGTCGATCTCCTCCGACGTGCTCGAGACGCGTCTGCCGGACTACCTGCAGGACGAGGACGACGAGTGGTTCGGCTTCTCGCAGCGCGCGCGCATCCTCTTCTACGACGCGGACGAGGTCGAAAACCCGCCGCAGACCTACCAGGCGCTCGCCGACGACGCCTACGAGGGCATGGTCTGCATCCGCTCGGGCACCAACGTCTATTCGCAGACCATCCTCGCAGCGCTGATCGAGCACCTCGGCGAGGATGCCGCGCGCGACTGGGCCGCGGCCGTGGTCGACAACTTCGCCCGCGACCCGCAGGGCGGCGACACCGACCAGCTGCGCGGCATCGTCTCGGGCGAGTGCGACATCGCGATGTCGAACACCTACTACTTCGCCCGCGCGATCCGGACGGACGTGGACGGCCTCTCCGACAGCCTCGAAGGGATCAGCTGGGTCTTCCCGAACCAGGACAGCTTCGGCGCGCACATGAACCTCTCGGGCGGCGGCGTCGCCGCGCATGCGCCGAACCGCGAGAACGCGATCCGCTTCCTCGAGTACCTGACGTCGGCCTCCGCGCAGGAGTACTTCTCCGCCGGTAACGACGAATACCCGGCCGTGCCGGGCGTCGCGCTCTCGCCCTCGGTGGCCGAGCTCGGTTTCTTCAAGCCCGACGATCTCGACCATACCGCGATCGCCGACAACGTCCCGGCCGCACAGCGCATCTTCAACGAGGTCGGCTGGGAGTGACACCGGCCCGCACGGCCTGACGATCCCCCGGGGCGCGGTTCGAGATGGACCGCGCCCTTCTCTTGCCT
>NZ_JAWLFS010000106.1:0-9948 GCF_041685465.1 Rhodosalinus sp.
CCTACATCGGCGCCGACGGCGAGAAGCACCGCCCCGTGATGCTCCACCGCGCGATCCTGGGCTCCTTCGAGCGCTTCATCGGCATCCTGATCGAGAACTACGCCGGCAAGCTGCCGATGTGGCTCGCGCCGCGGCAGGTGGTCGTGGCCACGATCACCAGCGACGCCAATCCTTACGCCGAGGAGGCCGTCGCGGCGCTGCGCGCGGCCGGTCTGCGCGCCGAGAGCGACCTGCGCAACGAGAAGATCAACTACAAGGTCCGCGAGCATTCGCTCGGCAAGGTGCCGGTGATCCTCGCCGTCGGGAACCGCGAGGTCGAGGACCGCACGGTGACCGTGCGCCGGCTCGGCGAGAAGGCGACGGCGACCTCGGGGCTCGACGAAATCGTGAGCCGGCTGGCCGAGGAGGCGCGCGCCCCGGACCGCGTGTAACATTCCGCGCCGCGGCATGGCCCGCGGCGCGCCGGCCCGCATCCGGGGGCCGCCTCTCCTGAAACATCGGAGCCCGATCCGTCACGGGCCCGTCACGGCGGTGCACGCCCGGGTGAAGCACGCCCGCGTGATTGGCGCGTCATTCCGTCGCACGCCTACTCCTTGGTCAGCCGCGCAGGGCGCGGCGCTACCGGAACCAAGGATCGGGAGAGATCGCATGTCCAATACCCTGAAGACCGCCTCCGTCGCGGGCGCCGTCGCGGGCGCCATCGCTGCCGCGCTTTCGGGCCACGCCACGCCGGCCGCCGCGCAGGACGCCGTGAAGTGCTACGGCGTGAGCCTCGCCGGCGAGAACGACTGCGCCGCCGGACCGGGCACGACCTGCGCCGGAACCTCGACGGTGGACTGGCAGGGCAACGCCTGGACACTGGTGGAGACCGGCACCTGCGAGTCCGGCACGCCCGTGATCGCCGACGACGGCGAGGTGGAACTGCCGGGCGACCGCATGGGCTCGCTCGAGCCGCTCGAGCGCGACCTGCCGCAGGGCTGAGCCGGCCGGCGCGCGCCGGAGGCCCCGGCGCGCGCCCGTGACCCGGAGGCGGCCAGGCAGACGCGCGCGGGGCGCGCGACACCTTCGCTCGGGCCGCGCGCGAAGCGCGCGGCCGCGCCTCCGGCGGGGATATTTTCGCCAAGAAGAAGGACCGGGCGCCCGGGACGGCGTGGCGCGATGCTCGGTCCGAAAGGAGAGACCCATGTTCGACGCGATGCGAGAGGGCCTGCCCCAGAGGGCGGGCGTCGGCTTCAAGGCACGCCATTTCGAGGCGCTGCTGGCGGATCCCGGCCCGGTGGGCTGGATCGAGGTGCACGCGGAGAACTACCTCGGCGCGGGGGGGCGTCCGCAGGCGCAACTCGCGGCGCTCGCCGAGCGGATGCCGGTCTCGGTGCACGGCGTCGGGCTCTCGATCGGCGGCGAGGCACCGCTCGACGCGGGGCATCTGGCGCGGGTGGCGGCGCTCTGCGACCGCGTCGGCGCGGCGAGCTTCTCGGAGCATCTTGCCTGGTCCACGCACGAGGGAACCTTCCTGAACGATCTCCTGCCGCTGCCCTGGACACGGGCGACGCTGGACCGGGTCGCGAGGCATGTCGACACCGTCCAGCAGGCCCTTGGGCGGCGGATGCTTCTGGAGAACCCGTCGAGCTATCTCGTCTTCGAGAACAGCGAGATGGCGGAAACGGAGTTCCTCGCGCAGCTCGTCGAGGGCACCGGCTGCGGCCTCCTGCTGGACGTGAACAACGTCTTCGTCTCTGCGGTGAACCTCGGCTTTTCGCCGCGCGCCTATCTGGCGGCATTCCCGCTGGAGGCAGTGGGCGAGATCCATCTGGGCGGGCACGCCGAGCAGGTGGATGACCGTGGAGCCCCCCTGCTGATCGACGATCACGGGGCGCCGGTGGCCGATCCGGTCTGGGCGCTCCTCGGCGAGGTGCTGGCGCGGACGGGTCCGCGGCCGGTGCTGATCGAGTGGGACACGGAGGTGCCGGACTGGCCCATGCTCGCGGCGGAGGCAGTGCGCGCCGAAGCCGCGCTGGAGGCGGTGCGATGAGCGCCGGGGGCTTCCGCGCCGCGCTCCTCGACCCCGGGCGCCCGGCGCCCGCGGGGCTTGCCGACGGGGCGGGGCACGCGGCAGGGCGGCGCTTCGACGTCTATCGCAACAACGTTCACGCGAGCCTCGTCGCCGCGCTCCAGACCGGGTTTCCGGCGTTGCGCGCGCTCCTCGGGGCGGAGATCTTCCGCGGGCTGGCGCTGGCCTTCGTGCGGGCGCATCCCCCGCGCGATCCGCGCCTCATGCTCTACGGCGATGCGCTGCCAGCCTTTGTCGAGGGTGCACCGGCGCTGGCGCGCTTCGGCTGGGCGCCGGACCTCGCACGGCTGGAGCTCGCGCTGCGCGCGGCCTACCACGCGGGCGACGCAGCGGCGGCCGATCCGGCGGCGCTCGGGGCGATCGCGCCCGAGCACCTCGCCGGGACGCGGGTGACACTGGCGCCGGCGGTGTCGGTGTTGCGCTCCCGCTGGCCGGTCGCGGCGCTGCGCGCGCATGCTCTGGGCGGCGGGCCGCGGCCGGACGGCGGGGCGGAGGACCTTCTGGTGACGCGCCCCGGCTTCGACCCCGTGGCCGAGGCCCTGCCGCCCGGGGGCGCGGTGGCGGTCGCGGCGCTTGCCGCGGGAGAAACGCTCGGCACGGCACAGGACGCAGGCGACGCCGAGGATGCCGCCTTCGATCTCGGCCCGGTGCTCGGCGCCCTGCTTCGGGGGGGCGCCATCACGGGACTTCGCTCCGATTCAGCAAGGGAGACCACGCCATGACCGCCCCGACAGCCTCTGCCGCACCGATGCGCGGCCCCCTTCCCGCGCAGGTTCAGGCCCTTCTTGCAAGCGACGGGGTCGTGCTTCCGACCCTCGCGCGGTTCACCTTCGCCGCGGTGCTTCTCGTCTATTTCTGGCACGCGGCCGCGACGAAGCTCGGGCCCGGGCTCTTCGGGCTCTTCGAGCCCTCGATGGGCGCCTATGCGCAGATCTTTCCGCGCGCGATGGAGGCGGCGGGCTTCGATCCGGGCCAGCTCGGGCTCTGGCACCGGGCGGTGGTGGTGGCTGGCACGGCAGCCGAGTTCGTCCTGCCGGCGCTGATCGTGCTGGGGCTGCTGACGCGGCTCGCCGCGCTCGGCATGATCGGCTTCGTGGTGCTGCAGAGCCTTACCGACCTCTATGGCCACGGGGGCATCGAGCACGCCGGGACGCTCGGCGCGTGGTTCGACCGGATGCCGGACGGCGCGATCCTCGATCAGCGTCTGTTCTGGGTCTTCGTGCTGGTGACGCTGGTGATGAAAGGGGCCGGTCCGCTCTCGCTCGACCGGGCGCTTCTGGCCCGCGTCGGCGGGCGCGGCTGAGGGCGGGCGCGGCTGAGGGCGGGCGCGGCCGAACCCGTCTCAGGCGTCGAGGGCGCGGCGCACCTCCTCGGTCCAGCCAAGGTGCAGGCCGTCGCCGGTCTCGATGAGGGGCCGCTTCATCACCGAGGGGTGACGGCGGATCAGCTCGGTCACCGGGAGTGCGCGCTCCGCCTCCGGCAGATCGCGCCAGGTGCGCGACCGACGGTTGACGAGGTCGGTGCCGAACCGCGCCACCGCGCGATCGAGAAGGCCTTCCGGGAAGCCCTCTGCGCGGATGTCCACGAAGCGCATCCCGTCGAGCGTCCGGGAGGCCTTGCGGCAGGTGTCGCAGGTGGTCAGCCCGTAGATGATCATGGCGCGGTCCTCTTCACGCGGCTGCGGCAGGGCGCCGCGGTTTCGCTTGCCTTTTACAGACGCCGTGCAATCCTTGCCTCGCGGCCCCCGATCCGCCGTGCCCGGCGCGCCCTCGGCCGACGCCGCGCCCGGAACCGGCGACCGCGCCCCGCCGGATGCAGCGCGGGGCGGAGTCTGGAACGAAAGGAGACACGGGACAATGCCGACCGGCACCGTGAAATGGTTCAACACGACCAAGGGCTATGGCTTCATCGCGCCCGAAGAGGGCGGCAAGGACGTCTTCGTGCACATCTCGGCGGTGGAGCGCTCGGGGCTTACGGGCCTCGCCGACAATCAGCGCGTGTCCTACGAGCTGCGCGAAGGGCGCGACGGACGGACCATGGCGGCCGACCTGAAGGTGCTCTGACATCGCTCAGGCGGCCTGCATCCGCGTGGCTTCGTCCCGCGCGAGGGCGAGAAGATCGGTCATGAAGGGCTTGCGCGTGTCGTCGGCCCGCGTCGCCGCGTAGAGCCGCCGCGTGAGCCCTTTCGCCGTGAGCGGCCGGGTGACGTAGTCCGAGGAATACTTCACCTCCCGCACCACCCAGTCCGGCAGCACGGCAACGCCCCGGTTCGAGGCCACGAGGAGCAGGATCACCGCCGTGAGCTCGACCTGCCGGATCGCCGCCGGCTCGACCTTGGCGGGCGTCAGGAGCTGGCTGAAGACATCGAGGCGCGCGCGCTCGACCGGGTAGGTGATGAGCGTCTCGGCCCGGAAGTCCTTCGCCTCGATGTAGCGCTTCCGCGCGAGCGGGTGCTGCGCGGAGGCGACGAAGACGGGCGCGTAGTCGAAGAGCGGCGTGAAGGTGACGCCGGGCAGTTCCTCCGGGTCCGACGAGATCACCAGATCGACCTCCTCCTTCTCGAGCGCGGGGAGCGCGTCGAAGGCGAGGCCGGGGCGGATGTCGACGTCCACCTCGGGCCAGGACTTGCGGAAGGCCTCCAGCACCGGAAAGAGCCACTCGAAGCAGGCGTGACACTCGATCGCGATGTGCAGCCGCCCTGAACTGCCCGCGCGCAGCCCCGCGAATTCCGCCTGCGCCGCCTCGATCTCGGGCAGCACCCGGTCGGCGAGGCGCAAGAGGCGCTGCCCGGCCGCCGAGAGGCGCAGCGGCTTGGAGCGGCGCACGAAGAGCTCGACGCCGGTCTGATCCTCGAGCCCCTTGATCTGGTGGCTGAGCGCGGACTGCGTGACGTTCAGCCGTTCGGCGGCGCGGCCGAGGCCGCCCTCCTCGTGGATGGCCTTGATCGAGCGCAGGTGCCTGAGTTCGAGATGCATCTTCTCATGCCGCTCATGTTGGTGTTGAACGATATGAGTTTGTTTCACGCATGTCGCCATGCGACAAGTCCGCCAATTACCAAAAGGGGGTCAGCATGACCGACGCGCCGGAAGTTTCGTTCGAGTTCTTTCCGCCCAAGTCGCTTGAGGCGTCCTTCCGCCTCTGGGACACGGTGCAGGTGCTCGCGCCGCTCGCGCCGCGCTTCGTCTCGGTGACCTACGGCGCCGGCGGCACCACGCGGGAACTCACGCGCGACGCGGTGGGCACCCTTCACAAGCACACCGGCCTCGATGTCGCCGCGCATCTGACCTGCGTGAACGCCACGCGCGAGGAGACGCTCGCCATCGCCAACGGCTTCGCCGATGCGGGCGTCAACCAGATCGTGGCGCTGCGCGGCGACCCGCCGAAGGATTCGGGCGGTTTCACGCCGCATCCCGACGGCTTCGCCAATTCCGCGGAGCTCGTGGAGGCGCTCGCCGAGACGGGGCGCTTCACCATCCGCGTCGGCGCCTACCCGGACCCGCACCCGGACGCCCCCTACGAGGGGGCGGACATCGACTGGCTCAAGCGCAAGATCGACGCCGGCGCGCATGAGGCGATCACGCAGTTCTTCTTCGAGACGGAGGCCTTCTACCGCTTCCGCGACCGCTGCGAGAAGGCGGGCATCGACGCGCCGATCGTGCCGGGGATCATGCCGATCGAGAACTGGGCCGGCATCAAGCGCTTCGCCAAGGCCTGCGGCGCCTACATCCCCGCGTGGCTCGACGATGCCTTCGCCAAGGCCGAGCGCGACGGGCGCGCCGATCTGCTGGCCACCTCGCTCTGCACCGAGATGTGCACCGAACTTCTCGAGAGCGGCGTGGAGAAGCTCCATTTCTACACGCTGAACAAGCCCGAGCTCACGCGCGACGTCTGCGCCGCGCTCGGCGTGAAGCCCGAGGCGCGGCTCGAGCACGTCGCCTGAGGCCGGGCGCAAGGCGCTTCCAGGCGCCTTGCAAGCGATTTGAAAATCGCTTGCCCGCGGCGGCCCGCCGCGGCTGGTTTCACGTGATTGCGACTCGTCGCTCGCGCGCCTCTCCCGTACTGTCGCGCCCATGTTCGATGCGCGCCTTCGCCCGGTCATGGACCCGCCCCTCGATCGGCTGGGCGTGCGCGTCGCGCGCGCCGGGGTCAGTGCCGATGCCGTGACGCTGATCGGCCTCGCGCTGGGTCTGGTGGCGGCCGCGTCGATCGCGTTGGGTGCGCCGGGATGGGCGCTGGGGCCGCTTCTGCTGAGCCGGCTGGCGGACGGCCTCGACGGTGCGGTGGCCCGGGCGGGCCGGCCCTCGGACTTCGGTGGCTTCCTCGACATCACGAGTGACTTTCTCTTCTACGGCGCAGTGCCCTTCGCCTTCGTGCTGGCCGATCCGGCGGGCAACGGCGCCGCCGGGGCCTTCCTGCTCGCCGCCTTCTACGTCAACGGCGCCACCTTCCTCGGCTTCGCCATCCTCGCCGAGAAGGCGCGGATGCGCACCGACGCGCGCGGCGTGAAGTCGCTCTACTTCACCGGCGGGCTGCTGGAGGGGGCGGAGACCATCGGCTTCTTCGTGCTGCTCTGCCTGGCTCCGCAGCATTTCGCGCCGCTCGCCTGGATCTTCGGCGCGCTCTGCTTTCTCACGGCAGGATCGCGCGTCCTGCTCGCGCGCAAGGTCTTTCCCGCCCACAGCCCGGAGGACACCCGATGATCCGCCCGCTCGCCGCGGCGCTCGCCGCCCTGCCCGGCCTTGCGCTGGCCGAACCCGACCCGGCCGACTGGGGCGCGGTGCTGGGTACCGCGGAGGGCCAGACCGTCTACTGGAACGCCTGGGGCGGCTCCACCGCCACGAACGAGTTCATCGCCTGGGTGGGCGATCGGGTCGCCGCGGACCACGGCGTCACGGTCGAGCACGTGAAGCTCGCCGACACCGCCGACGCGGTGAGCCGCGTTCTGGCCGAGAAGACCGCCGGGCAGGACACGGGCGGGGCCGTGGACCTCATCTGGATCAACGGCGAGAACTTCGCCGCGATGAAGGAGGCGGGCCTCCTCTTCGGCCCCTTCGCGGAGGATCTGCCGAACTGGCGTCACGTGGACACGGACGGCAAGCCCGTCCGGACCGATTTCACCGTCCCGACCGAGGGTTACGAGAGCCCCTGGGCGGCGGCGCAGGTGGTCTTCATGTATGATTCCGCCGACATGGCCCCCCTGCCCTCGATGGCGGCGCTCCTCGACTGGGCCGAGGCGAACCCGGGCCGCTTCACCTATCCCCAGCCGCCCGATTTCCTGGGCGCCACCTTCCTGAAGCAGGCGCTCTACGGGCTCGTGGACGACCCCGACGTTCTGCTGAGGCCCGCGGACGAGGCAGACTACGCCGCCGTCACCGCGCCGCTCTGGGACTTCGTGGACGATCTCACGCCGCATCTCTGGCGGCAGGGCCGCGCCTATCCCCAGAGCGGGCCGCGCCAGATCCAGCTGATGGCCGATGACGAGATCGACCTCGCCATTTCCTTCAGTCCCGGCGAGGCCTCGGCGGCGATCGCCGATTTCCAGCTACCCGACACGGTGCGCACCTTCGTCCCCGAGGGTGGCACCATCGGCAACGCGAGCTTCGTGGCGATTCCCTACAACGCCTCCGCCAGGGCGGGCGCGATGGTGGTGGCGAATTTCCTGCTCTCGCCCGAGGCGCAGGCCCGTGCCCTCGACCCGGAGATCCTCGGCTACGGCACGGTGCTCGACGTGGCGGCGCTCCCGCCCGCGGACCGCGCCCGTTTCGAGGAGGTGCCGCTCGGCGTCGCCACGCTCTCGCCCGACGAGCTCGGCCCGACCCTGCCCGAGCCGCATCCCTCCTGGATGGAGCGGATCGAGGCGGACTGGATCGCGCGTTTCGGCACCCGCGACTGAGATGCGGGCGCGCGCCCTGCCCGCCCCCGCCGGCCGCGCGCCGCGGCCCCGGCTTCTGCCCGCGGTGCCGCTGCTGACGGTGGCCATGCTGACGCTGCCGGTGGGCGCGGGGCTTCTGGGCACGGCGCTGCCGGCGATCGGCGTGATGCCGGCGCTCGGGCGGATCGAGCCGGGCTTCGGGCCACTGCGTGATCTCCTCGCCTGGCCCGGTCTCGGCGCGGCGGCGCGCCTTTCGGTGACGACCGGCCTCGCCGCCACCGCGCTCGCGCTCGCCGTGACGGTCGCCATCCTCGCGAGCTGGTCGGAGACGCGCGCCTTCGGCGTGATCCGGCGCGCGCTCGCGCCGCTCCTGTCGGTGCCGCATGCCGCGGCGGCCTTCGGGCTCGCCTTTCTGATCGCGCCCTCGGGCTGGGCGATGCGCGCGCTCTCGCCCTGGGCCACCGGACTGGAGCGCCCGCCCGACTGGCTCGTGGTGCAGGACCCCTGGGGCGTCGCGCTGACCGCCGGGCTCGTGGCGAAGGAGGTGCCGTTCCTGCTGCTGATGTCGATCGCCGCGCTCGGGCAGACCGACGCGCGCCGCGCGGTGACGGTGGCGCGCAGCCTCGGCCACGGGCGCGAGGCGGGGTGGCTGCGCGCGGTCTTTCCGCGGCTCTACGCGCAGATCCGCCTGCCGGTCTACGTGGTCCTCGCCTATTCGATGACGGTGGTGGACGTGGCGGCGATCCTCGGGCCGAACACGCCGCCGACGCTCTCGGTGCAGATCGTGCGCTGGATGAACGACCCGGACCTCGCGCTGCGTCTGCGCGCGGCGGCGGGCGCGGTGGTGCAGCTCGCCCTCGTCGCCGGGGCGCTCGCGCTCTGGCGCGCGGGCGAAGCGGCGGTGGCGTCGCTCGGCCGGGCCTGGGTGCGCTCGGGGCGGCGGGGGCCGCGGGGGCGCTGGCCGGCGGCGCTCTCGCTCGCGCTGGCCGGCGTGGTGGCGGGCGCAGTGCTCGCCGGGCTGGGCGTGCTCGCGCTCTGGTCGGTCGCGGCCTTCTGGAGCTTTCCCGACGCCGCGCCGGAGGCGCTGACGCTCCGGAGCTGGGCACGGCACGGGCCGGAGCTCCTGCGCCTCCTCGCCACGACGGGCGCGATCGCGGGGCTCGCGGCGCTCGCCGCGCTCCTGCTCGCCGTTGGATGCCTCGAGGCCGAGACCCGCCATGGTCTCAGGATCGGGCGCGGCGGTCTCTGGCTCCTCTACGCGCCGCTTCTCGTGCCGCAGGTCGCCTTCCTGCCGGGACTGCAGGCGGCGTTCCTCGCCACGGGCACGACGCCGGGGCTCGCCGCGGTGACGGCGGCGCATCTCGTCTTCGTCTTCCCTTACGTCTTCCTGTCGCTCGGCGATCCCTGGCGGGCCTGGGACGCGCGCCTCGCCACGGCGGCGCGGAGCCTCGGCGCGGGGGCGGAGGGCGTGCTCTGGCGGGTGCGGCTGCCGATGCTGCTGGGGCCCCTGCTCACGGCCTTCGCGGTGGGTGTGGCCGTCTCGGTGGGACAGTACCTGCCGACGCTCCTGGTCGGCGGGGGCCGCGTGGCGACGGTGACGACGGAGGCCGTGGCCCTCGCCGCCGGCGGCGACCGCCGCGCGATCGGGGTGCACGCGCTCGCGCAGACGGGCGCGGCGCTTCTGCCCTTCGCGCTGGCGCTGACGCTGCCGCGGCTCGTCTGGCGGAACCGGCGGGGGATGCAGGATGCCTGAGGCGCACGGCGACCGGCGCGGAGGGGGCGCTGCCCCCTCTTGGCCTGGCGGCCAATTCACCCCCGGAGTATTTGAGCCAGGATGATGGGCGCGGAGGAGACGGGCCGCGGGTTGCGCCTCGAGGGGGTGCGGATCGCGCGGGGCGCGGCGCCGCTCCTCGCGCTGGATCTCGCCGTGGCGCCGGGCGAGGTCGTTGCGGTGATGGGCCCCTCGGGCGCGGGGAAATCGACGCTTCTCGCCGCGGTGATGGGG
>NZ_JAWLFS010000107.1:0-5788 GCF_041685465.1 Rhodosalinus sp.
GGACACGCTGGAAGGCGGCACCGGAGACGATTCCATCGGCGGCGGCGAGGGCGACGACGTGATCGACGGCGGCGCGGGCGACGATTTCCTCGCCGGCGGTGGCCGCGACGACGTGATCATGGGCGGTGCGGGCAACGACACGATCAACGGCGGCGACGGCGACGACACCATGACCGGCGGCGAGGGCGCGGACGTGTTCGTCTACAACTTCTTCAAGGACGGCGACGCGGATGTGATCACCGACTTCGAGGACGGCCTCGATACCTTCCGGATGATCGGCATCGAGAACGCGCCCGGCTCTGGCCTGCAAGGGTACCTGGCAGCTCTCGACATCGCCGACACCGCCGAAGGGGCGCTCATGTCTTATCAGGGGCACGGGATACTGGTCGAGGACGTGGCCGCCGCAGACCTCGGGCAGGACGATTTCATCTTCATCTGAGCCGCCCTCCGGCAGCCCCTGCCCGGGATCCCCTCCTCCGGCGTTGCGTTGAGCAATCTCGCGGTTTACGGCGACGGCGAGGGGACGACGATGACCAGGACTTCAGCGCCGCCGCGCGCGTGGCAAAGGATGCTCTCGGGGCGTCGGCTCGACCTGCTCGACCCGACGCCCGTGGACATCGAGATCGAGGATATCGCGCACGGCCTCGCCTTCGTCGCGCGCTGGAACGGGCAGACGCTGGGCGACTGGCCCTATTCCGTGGCCGAGCACTCGCTCCTCGTGGAAGAGATCTTCGGCCGGATCGGCACCGCGCCCCCGCGCTGGCGGCTCGCGGCGCTCCTGCACGATGCGCCGGAATACGTCGTCGGCGACATGATCTCCCCAGTCAAGGCGGCAGTCGGCCCCGGCTACGGCGAGCTGGAAGCGCGGCTCGCGACAGCGATACACCTGCGGTTCGGCCTGCCGGCCGAGCTTCCGAAGACCGTGAAGCAGCGCATAAAGCGCGCCGATCGCATGAGCGCGTGGATGGAGGCGGTGCAGATTGCGGGCTTTTCGGAGGCCGAGGCGACGCGCTTTTTCGGTCGCCCGCCCACCGCGCTGGGGTCGTATCGCATCGCCCCCCGACCGCCGGCCGAGGTCCGCGCGGCCTATCTCGCGCGGCACGCGGCGCTCCTGTCGCAGACGGGCTGAAGGAACCGGCAGCGCCGCGGACGCCTTGACGGCAGGCAATGGGAACGGACACGGAGCTTCTCCGCTGGGCGGCGGCGCTCGCCACCATGCTTGCGGCCGGTCTCGTCGCGTGGCGCGGGCCGCCACGCCAGACCGCCTGGGGCTTCGTGCTGTTCTGTTTCGCGGCTCTCTCGTGGATCGCCGCCGCGCTCATCGACGACGCGCCTGCACTGGCGCTGCAGAACGTCGTCCTGCTGGGGATCAATCTGCTCGGGGTCTGGCGCTGGTTCCGGATGCCGTGACCGGCGCCTGCCGCGCGCTGCGCTTACCGCGGGCTGCGCTTGGCGAGGATGCGCTGCAGAGTCCGGCGGTGCATGTTGAGGCGCCGCGCCGTTTCGGACACGTTGCGGTCGCAGAGCTCATAGACCCGCTGGATGTGCTCCCACCGGACGCGATCGGCGCTCATCGGGTTCTCGGGCGGCGGCGGCATGTCTTCGGTGGTGGCCAGCAGTGCGTTCGTGACATCGTCGGCATCCGCCGGCTTCGACAGGTAGTCCGTCGCCCCGACCTTGACCGCGGCCACCGCCGTGGCGATCGCACCATACCCGGTAAGCACCACGATGCGCGCCTCGGGGCGCGCGGCACGCAGCTGTTCGACGACGTCGAGGCCATTGCCGTCTTCCAGCCGAAGGTCGAGAACCGCGTAGGCCGGCGGGCGGCTGTCGACGATGGCCTTGCCCTCCGCGACGGTGCCCGCGATCTCGACCTCGAAACCGCGCTTTTCCATCGCCTTGGCAAGCCGGCGCAGGAAGGACTCGTCGTCGTCCATGATCAGAAGGGACGGATCGGCCCCAAGATCGGGTTGCTCTGCCTCGGCCACCGGCGCCACCTCGGTTCTTTGACGGGATATCACTTAGGCCGCGTGACCGCGAGGGTCAAATCCGGACCTTGCGTCAACTCGCTTCGAGGAAGCATTGCACGCGGTCCGCCATCGCCTCCGGCCCCGCGTCGCGGCGGAAGAAATCGACGAAGCCGTGCCCGGGCAGGACCAGGTAGCTGAAGGTCGAATGATCGACGAGGTAGAAGTCGTCCTCGCCCGCGTCGTGCACGTTGTAGAAGGTCCGGTAGGCGTCGCTCGCCGCCTTGACCTGCTCGGGCGAGCCCGTGAGGCCGATCATCCTCGGATGGATGTTGGCCGCGAAGTTGCCCACCACCTCGGGGGTGTCGCGCTCCGGATCGACCGAGATGAAGACCGGCGTCACCGAGTGCCCCCGCTCCTCGAGGATGTCGACGGCGGCGGCGTTGCGCGCCGTGTCGAGCGGGCAGACGTCCGGACAGAACGTGTACCCGAAGTAGAGGATCGACGGCTCCGTGATCACGTCCTCGTCGGTCACCGTCTCACCCTCTGCGTTGACGAGGGTGAAGGGCCCGCCGATCTCTCCGGCGCCGCCGGCCACCTGACCGCCGCGGCACTCGGCGAAGGCCTCCTCGCCCCCGCCGCCGAAGAGACGCGAGATCCACCCGTCGGCCGTAACGGCGCCGGCGCCCAGCGCCGCGGTCACGACCCCGGCCGTCACGATCACGCTCATTCGTCTCATGTTGCCCTCCGCCGTGGCGTCTGGATTGATCCCGACGCGCACTCTACCTAAGCAAAGGCGAGCCCGCCGCAAGGGACCAGAAGCGCGCATGTCCGAGACCGATCTCTCCGTCCTGCCCGGGCGACGCCGGCGCGACTGGATCCGGCTGCGCACGCTGATCCTGCTGCGCTGGATCGCGATCACCGGCCAGCTTGCAGCCGTCGCGATCACCCAGTGGGGCCTCGGCATACGGCTCGATCTCGGGCTCTGCCTGACGGCGATCGGCGCCGCCGTGATCGTCAACCTTGTCGCGACCGTCGTCTTCCCGGAGACCAAGCGCCTGACCGAACGCGAGACCGCCGCGCTCGCGCTCTTCGACATCCTGCAACTCGGCGTGCTGTTCTACCTCACCGGCGGGCTGCACAATCCCTTCGCCCTTCTGCTGCTCGGGCCCGTGACGGTTTCGGCCTCGGTGCTGACGCTCCGCGCGACCTTCCTGCTCGGGACGGTGGCCGTGGCGGTGGTGACGCTCCTCGCGCTCACCGCCCGGCCGCTCCGCGCCCCCGACGGCGAGGTGCTGCGCATGCCCGAGCTCCTGCTTGCCGGCACCTGGGTGGCGCTGGTGATCGCGCTCGTCTTCCTGTCGATCTACTCGCGCCGTGTCAGCAGCGAGATGCACGCCATGTCCGACGCGCTCGCCGCGACCCAGATGGCGCTGGCACGCGAACAGAAGCTGACCGACCTCGGCGGCGTGGTGGCCGCCGCGGCGCACGAGCTCGGGACGCCGCTCGCCACGATCAAGCTGACGTCGGCGGAACTCCTGGAGGAGCTCGACGATCGCCCCGAGCTGCGCGAGGACGCGGCGCTGATCCGCAACGAGGCCGACCGCTGCCGCGACATCCTGCGCTCGATGGGCCGCGCCGGAAAGGACGACCTGCAGGTGAAGCAGGCCCCGCTCGAGGAGGTCGTGCGTGAAGCCGTCGAACCGCACGAGGACCGTGGCAAGGACATCCTGCACGGCACCTCGCCCACCGCGCAGGGGCCGCAACCGGCCGTCCTGCGCCGCCCCGAGATCATCCACGGGCTGCGCAACCTCGTGCAGAACGCGGTGGATTTCGCGGCCTCGGCCGTCCGCATCGAGAGCGGCTGGACCGAGACCCGGATCTGGATCCGCATCGCCGACGACGGCCCGGGCTTCCCGCCCGCCGTGCTGGCGCGGATCGGCGAACCCTTCATGCGCCGGCGCCGGACCGAGCGCGGCACGCGACCCGGCTACGAGGGAATGGGCCTCGGCCTTTTCATCGCCAAGACGCTTCTGGAACGGTCTGGCGCAGAGCTCACCTTCGCCAACGGCGGAGACGCGGCGGGCGGCGACGCGCAGACCCCGCGAGGCGCGATCGTGGAGGTCGTCTGGCCGCGCGGCAAGATCGACGCGGTGCGCGGCGAGACGCCGGTCCCGCGCGGGCAGAACCGCCCGATCCGCGCGTGAGGCGTCGGATTTAACCCTTCCTTAACCATGCTGCGGGAAGACCCGTGGCATCGGTATCCCGCACCGGGGGAAGGACTTGAGCTTCGATACACTGCTCGCCATCGCTGTCGCGAGCCTTGCCGCCGCGGCGCTGAGCGTCGCTGTACTGCGTGCGCGGCCCGCCCCGGCCGCCCCGCCCTCCGAAGGCGCGGCACCCGTCGCCTTCCTCGTGGACGCGGGCGAGGTGGCGGACGCCACGCCGCCGGCGCAGGCGCTGCTCGACGATCTGGCGGGGAGCGGCACGGACTGGGCCGCCCTCACGACCCTGTTCGCGCGGCGCTTTCCCGGGTTGCCCACCACCGCCGAGGGGGCCGAGGATGCCGCGCCGACACGGTTCGAGGATACGCGCGGCAGGCTCACCATCACCCGCGTGGCCCCGGGGATCCTCCGGCTCGCGCTGGAGGACCGCGCGCCGGATGCAGCCGCACGCCACCGCGATGCGCTCGACCGGCTGGAGCTGCGCGCGATGCGCAGCGCCGCGGGGCTCTGCACCGATCCCGCCTGGCTCGAGGACGGGGCGGGGCGCGTGACATGGGCGAACGCCGCCTATCGCGCGCTCGCACTCGAAACGCGGCGCTGGACCGAAGGCGCGGCCTTGCCACGCCTGTTCGAGCGCCCGGCGGAGGGGACGGGGCGGCTGTCGCTCGCCCTGCCGGAGGGCGGGGCGCGGCGCTGGTTCGACGTGACGCTGCAGCCCGAGCGCGGGGTATGCCTCGGCCACGCCGCGCCGGCGGACGCCGCCGTGCACGGCGACGCGGCGGAGCGCAGTTTCGTTCAGACGCTGACCAAGATCTTCGCCCAGCTCTCCGAGGGGCTCGCCGTCTTCGACCGGGAGCGCCGCCTCGCGCTCTTCAATCCCGCGCTTCTCGACCTCACCGGCGTTCCCGCCGACCGGCTGAGCGCGCGCCCCGATCTCATGGCGTTCTTCGACCTCCTGCGCGAGACCGAGGTGATGCCGGAGCCACGCGATCCCGCGGCATGGCGCAAGCGGCTCGACGCGCTCGCCCGGCCCGGCGGCGGTCTCGATTACACCGAAAGCTGGAGCCTGCCTTCCGGACTTGTCTATCGTCTCACGGTCCGGCCACAGCCCGACGGCGCGCTTGCCGTCGTGATCGAGGACGTCACGAGCGAGGTCTCGCTCACGCGCCGCTTCCGCACCGACCTCGAACTCGGGCAGTCGGTGCTCGACGCCCTCGACGAGGCGCTGGCGGTCTTTTCGCCGCAGGGCGGCCTGATCCTGACGAACGCCGCCTATCGCCGGATCTGGGAGGTCGAGCCCGACACCGCCCTGCGCGAAACGACGCACCGTGAGGCGGCGGACCTCTGGCAGGCCGGCTGCCGCCCCGGGCCGGACTGGGCGGGACTGCGCGCGGCGCTGGCAGGCGAGGGCGGGGCGGCGTGCTGGCACGGGCGACTGATCCTGCGCAGCGGCGCCGCGCACGAACTCACCGTCAGGCCCCTCCCCGGCGGCGCGACGCTCGCCCGGTTCCGGGTGCCGGAGCCGGACGCCCTGCCCGCCCCGGCTCCGGCCGCTACAGCGTCCTGACCGGATGCAACCGGCTCGGTCCGCGCGGG
>NZ_JAWLFS010000107.1:5888-9947 GCF_041685465.1 Rhodosalinus sp.
CGCGCGGGTCGTTCCGCGGGTCCGGGCGGCGGGACTACGCCCGGAAGGCAGGTCGGCGCTCCTGTCCGGACGCCCTCCGGGCGCCGACACCGCGCGACGCCCGGACCCGGCGCGGTGACCACGCGGCGGGCTTGCAGGTGCGCACGGGGGAGGTAGTCTGCCGCCATGACCGCACGCGCCGGCGTCACGCTCCACCTGCCCTCGCCCGGGGCGACCGACGCCCTCGCCCGGCGCCTCGCGCGGCGCCTGC
This sequence comes from Rhodosalinus sp., assembly GCF_041685465.1. Taxonomy (NCBI): domain Bacteria; kingdom Pseudomonadati; phylum Pseudomonadota; class Alphaproteobacteria; order Rhodobacterales; family Paracoccaceae; genus Rhodosalinus; species Rhodosalinus sp. Next base: position 6,139 of record NZ_JAWLFS010000107.1, read on the forward strand.
GGCCGGGCGATACGCTGCTCCTGCGCGGGCCGGTCGGGGCGGGGAAGTCGCATTTCGCCCGCGCGCTCATCACCGCGCTTCTGGACGTGCCGGAGGACATCCCCTCGCCCACCTATACCCTCGTTCAGACCTACGCGGGGCGGAGCGGGCCGATCTGGCACGCCGACCTCTACCGGCTGGGCGATCCCGGCGAACTCGCCGAGCTGGGTCTGGAGGAGGCCTTCGGCTCCGCCATCTGCCTCGTCGAATGGCCCGAGCGGATGGGCGAAATGGCGCCGGGCGGCGCGCTCACGGTCGAGCTCGCGCCGGTGGCGGACGGGGCAGCGCGACGCGCGACGCTCACCTGGTCGGACGGCGACTGGGCCACGCGGCTCGAGGACCTGCGCGATGACGCGTGAGGCGGCGCACCGGGCATTCCTCTCCGTTGCCGGCTGGGCCGAGGCAGACACCGCGCCGCTCGCCGGCGACGCCTCGGCACGGCGCTACCTGCGGCTCACGCGGCACGACGGGGCGCGCGCCGTGCTGATGGACGCCGACCCGGCCACCGGAGAGGACGTGCGTCCCTTCCGCCGCGTGGCGGAATTCCTGCGCGGCGCGGGGCTGAGCGCGCCGGAGGTGCTGGCCGCGGACGACATCGCGGGCTTCCTGCTGCTGGAAGATCTCGGCGATGCGCTGGTGGCGCGCGCGGCCGAGGAACGGCCCGCGACGGAGCCTGCGCTCTACGCCGCGGCGGGCGAGACGCTCGCGGCGCTGCAGCGCCACGCGCCCCCCGCCGACTGGCCCCGCGCGACGCCCGGGAGCCTCGCAAAAGCCGTCGCGCCGCTCTTCACGCACTACGCGCCCGATCTCGGCGGGGTGCGCCAGACCGCGACCGAGGCGGCGCTGCGCGAGGCTCTCGAGGCACTGCCGAGGGAGGCGCCGGCCCCCGTCCTGCGCGACTTCCACGCCGAAAACCTCGTCTGGCTGCCGGAGCGGGCGGGCCCCGCGCGCCTCGGCCTGCTGGATTTTCAGGACGCGGTCGCCGGGCACCCGGCCTACGATCTCGCCTCGCTCACCCGCGACGCGCGCCGCGACGTGTCGCCCGAGGCCGCGGAGGCCGCGCTCGCCGCCTGGCTCGCCGCCACCGGGCGCGCGCGGGCGGAGACGGCGGCGGCGATGGCACTGCTTGCCGTGCAGCGCAACCTGCGCATCCTCGGCATCTTCGCGCGGCTCGCCGAGGCGGGCAAACCGCGGTATCTCGCCCTCATGCCGCGCGTCTGGCGCCAGCTTCAGGCCGATCTCGCCCACCCGGCGGCGGCGGACGTGGCCCGCGCGCTCGCAGACCTTCCAGCCCCGCGGGACGCCGCGTGAGCGGGGCGGTGATGCTCTTCGCCGCGGGCTTCGGCACGCGGATGGGCGCGCTGACGGCGGAGCGGCCGAAGCCCCTGATCGAGGTGGCGGGCCGGCCGCTCCTCGATCACGCGCTGGAGATCGCGCGGGGCGTCGCCCCGGCGCGGATCGTGGCGAACGCGCACTACCGCGCCGAGCAGATCGCCGCGCATCTGGCCGGCACGGAGGTGCGCCTCTCGCACGAGGAGGGCGCGATCCTCGACACCGGCGGCGGTCTGCGCGCGGCGCTGCCGCTGCTCGACGCGGACCCGGTCTTCACGCTCAACACCGACGCGATGTGGCAGGGGCCGAACCCCCTGGGGCTGCTGGCGGAGGCCTGGGATCCGGCGCGGATGGAGGCGCTTCTGCTCTGCGTGCCGCCCGCGCGGGCGCGGAGCCACGCGGGCGCGGGCGATTTCGCCATCGCCCCCGACGGGCGGGCGGCGCGCGGGCCGGGCGCCGTCTTCACCGGTGCGCAGATCACCGCGGCCGGGCCGGTCGCATCGGTGCCCGAGCGCGCCTTTTCGCTCAACCGCGTCTGGGACGGGATGATCGCGCGGGGCACGCTTCACGCGATCCTTTATCCCGGCGAGTGGTGCGACGTGGGCCGGCCCGAGGGGATCGCGGCGGCCGAGGCGATGCTGGCGGAGGGCGGCGATGTTCGGACCTGAGGAGGGCGCGCCCCGGCTCTTCGGCCTGCCGCCGGGCGCGGATTTCCCGGCGGCGCTGGTCGATGGGCTGCGCGCGCGCCTCGCGGGCGCCCCGCCCGAGGCGATGGCGCGGGTCGAGGTCATCGTGAACACCGAGCGCATGGCGCGGCGGCTGCGCGCGATCTTCGACGCCGGGCCGCCGACGCTCCTGCCGCGCATCCGCCTCGTCACCGACCTGTCGGAGGCGGCTGACCTCGCCGATCTGCCACCCGCGGTGCCGCCGCTCCGCCGCCGGCTGGACCTGTCGCAACTCGTCGCGCAGCTGATCGAGACGCGGCCCGACCTCGCGCCCGAGGCGGCGCTCTTCGACCTGACCGACAGCCTCGCCGCGCTGATGGACGAGATGGGGGTCGAGGGGGTGGACCCGGAGACGGTGCTCTCCCTCGACGTCTCGGACCAGTCGGGGCACTGGCAGCGCGCGCTCGCCTTCCTCTCGATCGCGCGCGACTACCTCGCCGCGCTCGACGCCCCGCCGGACCCCGGCGCGCGGCTGCGCGCGGCGATCGAGCGGCGCATCGCCGCCTGGGCGGCCGCACCGCCCGCGCACCCGGTGATCGTCGCCGGCTCCACCGGCTCGCGCGGGGCGGTGGCGCGGCTGATGGAGGCGGTGGCGCGGCTGCCGCAGGGGGCGGTGGTGCTGCCCGGCTTCGATTTCCACCTGCCGGAGGCCGTCTGGGACGGCATGGGCGACGCGCTGAGCGCGGAGGACCACCCGCAATACCGTTTCCGTCGGCTGATGCAGACCTTGGGCGTGCGGCCCGGCGAGGTGCGGCTCTGGCAGGACGAGGGGCTCTCCGATGCGGCGCGCAACGGCCTGATCTCCCTCGCGCTCCGGCCGGCGCCGGTGACGGACCAGTGGCTGGCCGAGGGGCCGACGCTGGGCGATCTGGGGCCGGCCTGCGCGGGGCTCAGCCTCGTCGAGGCGCCGAGCCAGCGGGAGGAGGCGCTCGCCATCGCGCTGCGCCTCCGCGAGGCGGCCGAGACCGGGCAGAGCGCCGCGCTCATCACCCCCGACCGCGGGCTGACGCGGCAGGTGGAGGCGCGCCTCGCCGGGTGGGAGATCGTGCCCGACGACAGCGCGGGACGGCCCCTGCACCTGTCCGCGCCGGGGCGCTTCCTGCGGATGGTCGCGGGGCTCAGGGCGCGCGCGCCCGGCGCGGGCGAGGTCATGGCGCTCGTCCGTCACCCGCTGACGCACTCCGGCGCGGAGCGGAACCGCCACCTGCGCTTCGCGCGCGAGCTGGAGCTCTGGCTGCGCAAGCAGGCGGTGCCGGAACCCGGCGCAGCGGACCTCGCCCGCTGGGCGGCGGGGATGGCCGACCCGGCCGCCGCGGACTGGGCGGTGTGGCTCGGCACCTGTCTCGACGCTGCGCCGGAGACCCTGCCGCTCGCCGAGCACGCGGCGGCGCTGCGCGCGCGGGCCGAGCGCCTGGCCGCCGGGCCGAAGGCGGAGGGGTCCGGCGGCCTCTGGGAGCGGGAGGCGGGGCGCAAGGCCGCCACGCTTTACGCCGGGCTCGAGCGGGAGGCCGGCGCCGGCGGCGCGATGGACGCCGCGACCTTCGCCGATCTGCTGGCCGCGCTCCTGCAGGGCGAGGCGGTGCACGACATCGAGGCGCCGCACCCCGGCATCCGCATCTGGGGCACGCTGGAGGCGCGGGTGCAGGGCGCCGATCTCCTGATCCTCGGGGGCCTGAACGAGGGTAGCTGGCCCGAGGCGCCCGCGCCCGACCC
>NZ_JAWLFS010000108.1:0-9829 GCF_041685465.1 Rhodosalinus sp.
TCACATTCCCCCCACGCTGCCCCGCGCGTCCGCCTGTGGACCGGCCGCGCTTGCCCACGGCCTCGTCGCTCGCCTTCTCCACCGCCTGTTGCCGGGCCAGCGGGTCGTCGTGGACGGCGAGGTCGACCGCTTCGAGCCGCTTGACCTCGTCGCGCAGGCGCGCGGCCTCCTCGAACTCGAGGTTCTCGGCGGCCTTGCGCATCTCCTCGCGCAGGCCGTCGAGGTGGGCCTGCAGGTTGGCGCCGGCCATCGGTGTCTCGACCTGCGCGGTGACGCGGTTCATGTCCACGTCGCCCTTGTAGAGCCCGGCGAGGATGTCCTCGACGTTCTTCTTCACGGTCGCGGGCGTGATGCCGTGTTCCTCGTTGTAGGCGATCTGCTTGGCGCGGCGGCGGTCCGTCTCGGCGATGGCGCGCTCCATGCTGCCGGTCACCTTGTCGGCATACATCACCACCTTGCCCTCGGCGTTGCGCGCGGCGCGGCCGATGGTCTGGATGAGCGAGGTCTCGGAGCGCAGGAACCCCTCCTTGTCGGCATCGAGGATCGCCACCAGCCCGCATTCGGGGATGTCGAGCCCCTCGCGCAGGAGGTTGATGCCCACCAGCACGTCGAAGGCGCCGAGGCGCAGGTCGCGCAGGATCTCGATGCGCTCGATGGTGTCGATGTCGGAGTGCATGTAGCGGACCCTGATCCCCTGTTCGTGCAGGTATTCGGTCAGGTCCTCGGCCATGCGCTTCGTCAGCGTCGTGCAGAGGGTGCGGTAGCCCTTCGCCGAGACCTTGCGCACCTCGTCGAGCAGGTCGTCCACCTGCGTCGCCACGGGCCGGATCTCCACCGGCGGGTCCAGAAGGCCGGTTGGCCGGATCACCTGCTCGGTGAAGACGCCGCCGGTCTGCTCCATCTCCCACGGCCCCGGCGTGGCGGAGACGAAGACCGACTGGGGCCGCATCGCGTCCCATTCCTCGAACTTGAGGGGGCGGTTGTCCATGCAGGAGGGCAGGCGGAAGCCGTGCTCCGCAAGGGTGAACTTGCGCCGGTAGTCGCCGCGGTACATGCCGCCGATCTGCGGCACGCTGACGTGGCTCTCGTCGGCGAAGACGATCGCGCTGTCGGGGATGAACTCGAAGAGGGTCGGCGGCGGCTCGCCCGGTGCGCGGCCCGTCAGGTAGCGCGAGTAGTTCTCGATCCCGTTGCAGGCGCCGGTGGCCTCCATCATCTCGAGGTCGAAGTTGGTGCGCTGCTCGAGGCGCTGCGCCTCGAGGAGCTTGCCCTCGTTCACCAGCTGGTCGAGGCGCTGGCGCAGCTCCTTGCGGATCTGGGTCATCGCCTGCTGAAGCGTGGGCTTCGGGGTGACGTAGTGCGAGTTGGCGTAGATCCGCACGTGGTCGAAGGTGCCGGAGCGCTCTCCGGTCAGGGGGTCGAACTCGGCGATTCCCTCGAGCTCCTCGCCGAAGAAGCTGAAGCGCCACGCCCGATCCTCGAGGTGGGCGGGCCAGAGCTCGATCACGTCGCCGCGCACGCGGAAGGTGCCGCGCTGAAAGCCCTGGTCGTTGCGCTTGTACTGCTGGGCGACGAGATCGGCGATGATCGCGCGCTGATCGTAGCTCTCGCCCGCCTTGAGGTCCTGCGTCATCGCGCCGTAGGTCTCGACCGAGCCGATGCCGTAGATGCAGGAGACCGAGGCGATGATCACCACGTCGTCGCGTTCCAGAAGCGCCCGGGTGGCCGAGTGGCGCATCCGGTCGATCTGTTCGTTGATCTGCGCCTCCTTCTCGATGAAGGTGTCGGAGCGCGGGACATAGGCCTCGGGCTGGTAGTAATCGTAGTAGCTGACGAAGTACTCGACCGCGTTGTCGGGGAAGAAGCCCTTGAATTCGCCGTAAAGCTGCGCCGCGAGCGTCTTGTTCGGGGCGAGGATGATGGCCGGCCTCTGCGTCTCCTCGATGATCTTGGCCATGGTGTAGGTCTTGCCGGTGCCGGTGGCGCCGAGCAGCACCTGTTCGCGCTCGCCGGAGAGGACGCCCTCCGAGAGTTCGGCGATCGCCGTCGGTTGGTCGCCGGCGGGCGCGAAGTCGGTCTGCATGACGAAGCGCCTGCCGCCCTCGAGCTTGGGGCGGGCGCGCACATCGGGGGCAGGGGCGTGCAGCACGGCGTCTGACATCGGGCACTCCTTCGGAGAATCACTAGCTGGCGTCGGCGGGCTGCGATTCAAGACGGGCCGATCCTGTGGAGGGCAATGGATTCCGTTTGCGTCAAGCGACACCTAAGATGTATCATTTACCCGCAAGCAGCTCCTTGGCCTTCGGCCGATCGCACATTACCCACCCCTCGCTCCCCGCGAAAGGCCGGATGGCCAAGGTCTGCCGGTGCCCGACGTCTCGACCGCGGCGGCTCTTGTCGGGCCACGGTCGCTGGTCCATATCTGGCCCGGAACCGACGTGAGAGGATCCCATGCGTGCGCGTATCTACCAACCCGCCCGCTCCGCCACCTCCTCCGGGACGGCGAAGACGAAGCACTGGGTGCTGGAGTTCGTGCCCGAGACCCGGCGCGAGATCGATCCGCTGATGGGCTGGACATCGTCCGCCGACACGCAGGCGCAGGTCCGGCTGACCTTCGACACGAAAGAGGCCGCGATCGAGTACGCCCGCGAGCACGGCATCGACGCGCAGGTCTTCGAGCCGCACAAGCGCCGGACGAACGTGCGCCACCGCGGGTACGGCGAGAACTTCGCCACCGATCGCCGGGGCATGTGGACACACTGACGCCGCCGTCCACGGCCCGAGGTCGCGGGCCTGACGGTCACGTCTGTCGCGTGCGCGGTCACCACGCACCGCCCGGACGGCACGTAAGGTGCGTGCACGCACGCACCCTACCGATGCGCCGGGCGCGCACGGGCCGGCATCCCGAACCGCGGGCCGTCGGGCCCGGGGCCCCTGCGCCGGTCATGCCTCAGCTGCTGAGATCGCCGTAGTCGAAGGTCTCGACCTCGCCGAGATCTTCGGTGCCGTAGGGCATGTCGTAATACGGGCTCCCGGCGGACCAGCCGTAGCCGTCCGTGTAGCCGTAATAGGGATAGGCGCGGTAGCCGACGGCGCCGTAGGTCGCGTTGGGCTGCACCACGACGGCCTCGATCGCGCCGTCCTGCAGGATGAGATCGCTGACGTAGCCGTAGTTCACGAGGCTCTCGCCGTCGTCGCGCAGCCGGGCGTAGTCCCCGATCATCTCGGTGGCGCGCCACGCGCGCGGTGCAAGGGTTTCGTCATCCATCCCGGGGACGGGCTGGTCCTCCATCGTCTGCGGCGCGAAGGCCTCCGCGTCCATCCCGAAGTCCGAGACGTTGTCCTCGGTAACGGGCAGGCGCACCGTGTCGTTTTCCTCGAGGATCTCGATCTGGTCGTAGGGCACGCTCACATGCGTGTCGCCGATGTCCCAGATCCCGCCCACCTCGGCGACCACGGAGATGATCTCGCCCTCCGGGTCGAGGATGATGTCCTCCATGTCGCCGATGCGCTCGCCGGAGGGGTCCTCGACGCGCATGTCGTCGATGAAGCGCTCCGCGCTCATGCCGTCGGCGTAAAGCTCGTCGTAGGTCCAGGTGTTCAGCGGCACGATCTCTGCGGCGTCGATGGGCGAGTCGGGCTCTTCCTGCTCCTGCGCGGCGAGAGGGGCGGCGGCGAGCGCCGTCGTCGCGAGCAGTGCGGTCGTCCTCCGTGTCATGTCGTCCTCCGTGGTTGGGCGATCGGCCCCGTGGGAATCCGGGGCGCTGCGTCCGATCAACGGAGGGACGTTACTGCGGGTTCCGCGGCCTGCAGCCGCCTCAGCCCGCCGCGCGATGGCCCCCCTCGGCCCCGGCGTGGCCGACCACCTCGGCGGCGGCAGCGACCCCGCCGGGCGCGAAGGGGATGTCGAGCGCGTGCATCGCGGCCTCGAGCGAGGCGAGCAGCCCGAGCACCATGTGCGCGTTCAGATGTCCCATGTGCCCGATCCGGAAGAATCCCCCGGCCTCCGGCGTGCCCGGCTCGGCCATGCCGAGACCGATGCCGAGGGTCACCCCGGCCTCGCGCGCCATCCACTCGCGCAGGCGCGCGCCGTGCGGCGCGCCGATCCGAAGCGCCGTGACCGCGTGGCTCCGGTGCGCCGGCTCGGCGATGTTGAGCTCCATCGGCCCGCCCTCGCCCCAGCGCGCGCAGGCGGCCCAGATCGCGCGGGCGAGCGTCGCATGCCTGGCGAGGACGTGTTCCAGCCCCTCCTCGGCGATCATGTCGAGCGCTTCCCGCAGGCCGTAGAGGTGATGCGTCGGCGCGGTGCCGCCGAAATACTGGTAGAACTGCTCCGGCGCGGCGCGCGGCGCCCAGTCCCAGTAGCGCGAGACGCGCGGCAGCCGTGCCCGGGCCTCCGCGGCGCGCGCGTTGAAGAACACGAAGGCCATGCCCGGGGGCACCATCAGCCCCTTCTGGCTGCCCGCCACCATCACGTCCGCGCCCCATTCGTCCATCTCGAAGCGGTCGCAGGCGAGCGAGGCGATGCAGTCCGCCATCAGGAGCGCGCCGTGTCCGGTCTCCTCCAGCACCTGCCGCAGCGCCGCGATGTCGTTGCGCGCGGAGGTCGCCGTGTCCACATGCGTCGCCAGCACTGCGCCGATACGCCCGCCTGCGTCGGCGCGAAGCGCGGCGCGCAAACGCTCCGGGTCGGCCGGGGTGCGCTTGCCGAAGTCGAGAAGCTCCACCTCGTAGCCCATCGCCTCGGCCATCTCCGCCCAGCCGTGGCCGAAGCGCCCCGTGGCCAGCACGAGCACCTTCGCCCCCGGCGCGAGCGTGTTGGCGAGCGCCGCCTCCCAGGCACCGTGCCCGTTCGCGACGTACATGGCCACGTCGCCCGCGGTGCGCGCCACCGCGCGCAGGTCGCGGGCGATGCCGGCGGTCATCTCGATGAGGTCCCCCTCGTAGATGTTGGGGGCCGGGCGGTGCATCGCGGCGAGCACACGATCCGGCACGACCGAGGGGCCGGGAATGGCGAGGTAGGGGCGGCCCTGGGCAAGGCTCATGCTGGCGTCTCCGTCCGTGGCCGCGCGACATTAGCCGTCGCGGTGCCGGCGTCAACGCCCGCCGGCCGCGCTTGCCAGCCCGGGGTGGAGCCTCTACACCGCCGATCAGGATGACGGGTGCGCCTGCGATGCTGATGAGACTGTCCCGCTGGTTCGACCAGACCGAGCGTCGCATGCGTCGCAGTTTCGGTTTCGACATCTCGACCCCGGCGGGGCGCCGGGCCGCCTGCGTGCATTACTGCCTCTTCGACCACGCCTTCCTGCGCACGGTCTGGACCAACTTCTTCGAGATCGCGCCCGGTGTCTACCGCTCCAACCAGCCGACGCACGCGCGCTTTCGCCGCTACCGCGACATGGGCGTCCGGACCGTCATCAACCTGCGCGGCGCCGACCGTTACGCCCACTACCTCTTCGAGCGCGAGAGTTGCACGGCGCTGGGCCTGACGCTCGTCGATACGAAGCTGCGCGCGCGCCGCGCGGTGCCGGCGGACTGGATTCTGGATGTGATCGCGGCGATGCGCCGCGCGGAGCGGCCCTTCCTGTTTCATTGCAAATCCGGCGCCGATCGGGCGGGCTTCGCCGCTGCGGCCTATCTCATGGTCTTCGAGGGCGTGCCGGTCTCCGAGGCGAAGAAGCAGCTCGGCCTGCGCTACATCCACCTGAAATCCACGAAAACGGGCGTTCAGGACTATATCCTAGAGGTCTACGAGGCCCGGCAGGCGCGCGGGCCGATCCGCTTCGAGGACTGGATCGCGCGGGAATACGATCCGCAGGCGATCCAGGCGGGCTTCGACGCGCGCCGCCCGGCCCACGAGGTCGCATGACGGCACCTGACGCGGCGTACACCCGCGGGCTCTTCGCCTGGCTCTGGCGGCGCTACCTCCGGCCGCGCTGGCCGATGCTCTCGGTCGCGCTCGTCTTCATGGCGCTCGAAGGCAGCATGCTCGGGCTTCTGAGCTGGATGATGAAGCCCATGTTCGACCGCATCTTCGTCGGCGGCGACGCCGACGCGATCCCCTGGGTCGGCCTCGCCTTCTTCGCCATCTTCGCCGTGCGCGGGCTGTCGGCCGTCATCCAGCGCGTGCTTCTCACCCGGCTCGCCGAGCTGTCGTCCGCCGACATCCGGCGCGATCTGGTCGGTCACCTGATGCGCCTCGACGGGAGTTTCCATCAGACGCATCCCCCCGGGTACCTGATGCAGCGGATCGAGGGCGACGTGAACGCCCTCGGTCAGGTCTGGCGAACGATCCTGACCGGGGCGGGGCGCGACGCGGTGTCGGTCGTCGCGCTCTTCGCCGTGGCCTTCGGGGTGGACTGGCGCTGGACCCTGATCGCCTGTGTGGGCGCGCCCCTGGTGGTGGTGCCGCTCCTGTTGCTGCAGCGCTACACCCGCGCGCAGGCGCGCCGGGCCCGGGACGTGGCCGCGGGCCTCTCCACCCGGCTGAACGAGATCTTTCTGGGCATCGTGCCGGTCAAGCTCAACACGCTGGAAGAGTATCAGGCCGCGCGCTACGACCGCCTGACGCGCCGGCGCATCGCCACCGAAACGCGGGCCGCGGCCGGCAAGGCGACCATCTCCGGCATGATCGACGTGATGGCCGGCCTCGGCTTCATGGGGGTGCTCTTCTACGGCGGCGGCGAGATCCTCTCGGGGGAGAAGACCGTGGGCGATTTCATGTCCTTCTTCACGGCGATCGGCCTCGCCTTCGAGCCGGTGCGCCGGCTCGGCAACATCGCCGGCGTCTGGCAGACCGCCGCGGCCAGCGTCGAGCGCATTCGCGAACTCCTGTCCCTCGAGCCATCGCTCACCTCGCCGGCGCGCCCGGCCCTGCGCCCCGAGGCGGTGCCGGACATCGTGCTGGAGGACGTGCACCTCGCCTACGGCGACACGCCGGCGCTGCGCGGGGCAAGCTTCACGGCCGAGGCTGCGAAAACGACGGCGCTGGTGGGGGCCTCGGGGGCGGGGAAATCGACCGTCTTCAGCCTGCTGACGCGGCTCGCCGATCCGCAGGCCGGGCAGGTGACGGTGGGCGGTGTCGCGGTGCAGGATCTCGACCTCGGCGACCTGCGGCGCCTCTTCTCGGTCGTCACGCAGGATGCTCTCCTCTTCGACGAGACGCTGCGCGAGAATATCCTGCTCGGGCGCGAGGACGTGGCGCCAGGGCACCTTCAGGAGGTGCTCGACGCGGCGCATGTGAGCGACTTCCTGCCCCGGCTGGCCAACGGGCTCGACACGCCGGTGGGCCCGCGCGGGTCCAATCTCTCCGGCGGGCAGCGCCAGCGTGTTGCCATCGCCCGCGCGCTCCTGCGCGACACGCCGGTGCTTCTCCTCGACGAGGCCACCTCGGCGCTCGACACCGCCTCCGAGAAGGTGGTGCAGGCGGCGCTCGACCGGCTGACCGAGGGGCGCACGACGCTCGTCATCGCGCACCGCCTCTCGACGGTGCGCAACGCGGACCGCATCGTGGTCATGGAGGACGGACGCGTGGTCGAGACCGGGCGGCACGGGGAGCTTCTGGCGCAGGGCGGCGCCTACGCCCGGCTCCACCGGATGCAGTTCGAGGCGCCGGAGAGCTCCGCGGGCTGAACCACCGCGCTCCCGGCTGCGAACGCCCGCGGCGTCCCGGCCCTTCTTCTTGGACGCAAATATCCCGGGGGGTGAGCCCCGGCAGGGGCGAGGGGGGCAGCGCCCCCCTCCGCGACGCGGCGTGGCCCGTCAGCCGTAGTGCGCCACCGGCGTGCCCGCGATCGCGGCCATGTTGAGAAGCCCGCGGGCGGTGATCGCGGGCGTCACGATATGCGCCCGGTTGCCCATGCCCATCAGGATCGGCCCGACTTCCAGTCCGCCGGCCCGCATCTTCAGGATGTTGCGCACGCCCGAGGCCGCGTCGGCATGGGCGAAGACCAGCACGTTCGCCGCGCCCTGCATCCGGTTCTCGGGAAAGACCCGCGCGCGGAGCTCCGGGTCGAGCGCGGCGTCGATGTTCATCTCGCCTTCGTAGGCGAAATCTGCCTCCCGCGCGTCGAGCACCGCCAGCGCCTCGCGCAGGCGCGCGCCGGTGCCCTCGGCCATCGCGCCGAACTGCGACTGCGAGCAGAGCGCGACGTTGGGGGTGAGGCCGAAGCGCCGGACGTGACGCGCCGCGCCCGTCGCCACCTCGGCGATCTGCGCGGGCGCGGGCTCGGTGTGCACATGGGTGTCGGCGATGAAGAGCGGCCCGTCCTCGAGGATCATCAGCGAAAGCGCCCCGTGCGGCCGCAGGCCCCCGCGGCCGAGCACCTGCGTGACGTAGTTCAGGTGCCAGCGGTATTCGCCGAAGGTGCCGCAGATCAGGCTGTCGGCCTCGCCGCGCTGGACCATGACCGCGCCGATCGCGGTGGTGTTGGTGCGCATGATCGCACGCGCGATGTCCGGGGTGACGCCGCGCCGCGCCATCAGCTCGTGGTAGGTCTGCCAGTAGTCGCGGTAACGCGGGTCGTTTTCCGGGTTCACGATCGCGACCTCGCGGCCGGGGCGGATGTCGAGCCCGTACCGTTCTGCCCGGCGCGCGATCACCTCGGGCCGTCCGATCAGGATGGGGGTCTCGGTCGTGTCCTCGAGGATCGCCTGCGCGGCACGCAGCACGCGCTCGTCCTCGCCCTCGGCGAAGACGATGCGCCGGCGCGCGGTCGCCGCGGCCTCGAAGACCGGCCGCATGACGAGCGCCGAGCGGAAGACGCTCGCCTCGAGCCGGCGCTTGTAGGCGTCGAGATCGGCGATCGGCCGCGCGGCCACGCCGCTCTCCATCGCGGCCTTCGCCACGGCGGTCGCCACCACGCCCGAGAGCCGCGGGTCGAAGGGCTTGGGGATCAGGTAGTCGCGCCCGAAGGTCAGCGCCTCGCCGCGGTAGGCCGCCGCCGTCTCGGCGCTGGTGGTCTGGCGCGCGATCTCGGCGATCCCCTCGATGCAGGCGATCTGCATCGCGTCGTTGATCTCGCTCGCGCCCGCGTCGAGCGCGCCGCGGAAGATGAAGGGAAAGCAGAGGACGTTGTTGACCTGGTTGGGGTAGTCGCTCCGCCCGGTGGCGATGATCGCGTCGGGCGCCACGGCGCGCGCCTCTTCCGGCATGATCTCCGGCACCGGGTTGGCGAGCGCGAAGAGGATCGGCGGATCGGCCATCCTCGCCACGTCCCCGGGCGTGAGCACCTTCGGCCCCGAGAGCCCGAGGAAGAGATCCGCCCCCTCGATCACCTCCGCGAGGCTGCGCTTGTCGGAGGCTTGCGCGAAGGCGGCCTTCTCGGGGTTCATGTCCACCTCGCGGCCCTCGTGGACGAGGCCGTGGATGTCGCAGAGCCAGATGTTCTCGCGTTTCACGCCCAGCTTGAGCAGCATGGTCAGGCAGGCGATCCCGGCCGCGCCCCCCCCCGTCGAGACCACCTTGATGTCCTCGAACCGCTTGCCGGTCACGCGCAGCGCGTTGGTGGCCGCGGCGCCCACGACGATGGCGGTGCCGTGCTGGTCGTCGTGAAAGACCGGGATGTTCATCCGCTCGCGGCAGATCCGCTCCACGACGAAACAGTCGGGCGCCTTGATATCCTCGAGGTTGATCGCCCCGAAGGTCGGCTCCAGCGCGCAGACGATCTCGGCGAGCTGTTCGGGCGTGCGCGCGTCGAGCTCGAGGTCGAAGCAGTCGATGCCGGCGAATTTCTTGAAGAGCACCGCCTTGCCCTCCATCACCGGCTTCGCTGCGAGCGGCCCGATGTCGCCGAGGCCGAGCACCGCCGAGCCGTTGGTGACCACCGCC
>NZ_JAWLFS010000109.1:0-9772 GCF_041685465.1 Rhodosalinus sp.
TGGACGCGCAGTTACCTCGGCAACCGGGCGTTGGCGGCGTCGGCGACCGAGCGCGTCGCCGACTACCGGGATGCCGTCGCGCAGATTCCCTCGAACCCGTTGGCCGACAGCGACCTGCCGCTGGTGGTGGAGCCGCTCAACATCCTGCGCGACCTTGCGCGCGCTCCGGTAAAGACCGCCGGGTTAGACCCTGCGGAGCTTGGCTGGGGGCTGTCTCAGCAAAGGGTCGTCGCCAACGAGGCACGGCTTGCCTACCGCGCGGCCCTGAACCAGCACTTCCTGCCGCGCCTGCTGCTGCGGCTCGAGGAGCAGATGCAGAACAACGTCAACAGGCCGGAGGTGCTCTTCGAGACGCTCAAGGTCTACCTGATGCTGGGGCAGGCCGGGTCCCTCAATCCCGATCTGGTCCGGGAATGGAGCGCGGCGGACACGCAGTCCGCCTATCCCGGCCCGAACCGCGCGCAGTTGCGCAACGACATCGCCGATCACCTCGACGCGTTGCTCGCCGCGCCGATGGAGCGGATCGAGCTCAACAAGGACATGGTCGATCACGTTCGCGGCATACTGAGCGAGACGCAGCCCTCGCAGCGGGTCTACAACGGCATCCTCGCCAGCCCCGCCGCCAGGGCGTTGCCGCAATGGCGGGTGACGGACGTGGGCGGGCCCGCCGTCGGGCGGGCGATGGTGCGCCCCTCCGGCGCACCTCTGGACGAGGGCGTCCCGGGCATCTTCACCCATGCCGGTTTTCACGAGGTTTTCCTCGAGGAGGCGCTCGCCGTGGCCGAGCGCATCCAGCGCGACAGCTGGGTGCTCGGTCCGGAGAGTGCGATCGCGCAGAGCGAGGCCGCGCTCACGCGCATCAGCCGCGACGTGCTGGACCTCTATTACAACGATTACGTGAAGACCTATGATCAGCTTCTGGGTGATCTCGACATCGTGCCGCTCGAGTCTCTCAGCCACGCCGTGGAGGTGACAAACGTCCTCTCCGGCTCGACCTCGCCGATCGTCAACATTCTCGAAGCTGTCGCGCAGGAGACACGCCTGACCGCCGCGCGGGCCGCGGACGTGCCGGCCGGTGATGAGGCCGCGGCGGTGGGCGAGACGGTGGCGGGGTCGGCGCAGGTCACCGGCGCGCTCAGTCCGCGCGCCCGGCTCTTCATGGAAGCGATGTCGGCCGGGGCCGCCGCGCGGGGCGAAGAGACCGCACAGCCGGGTGCCTATGTCGAGGAACGCTTCGAGTGGCTGCATCGTCTGGTCGCGTCGCAGGAGGGGGCGCCCTCCGAGCTCGACGAGATGATCGGCACGCTGACCGAGGTCTATCAGCAGCTCAACCGGATGAGTTTCGCCGACGGAACTGCCTCGGGCAGCGACGAGGAACTGAGCGCGCTCGCGCGGTTCCGGTCTGCCTCGGCGCGGCTGCCGGGGCCGATGGAGCGCTGGTCCAAACAGATCTCCGTCGGGTCGGCCGGAATTGCGGCGGACGGGACGCGCGCGGGTATCGACGCACTCTGGAAGTCCGAGGTGCTGCCGCTCTGCGAACGTGTCGTGGGCAGCACCTATCCCTTCGATGACCGTGCACGCGCGGATGCCTCCATCAAGGATTTCTCGACGCTCTTCGCGCCGGAGGGCCTGATCGACAGCTTCTTCCGGGAGCATATCGCGAAATATGTCGATACCTCGACCCGCCCCTGGAGCTGGAAGGCGGTGAACGGAACCGATCTCGGCATCTCGCAGGCGGTCCTGACCGAGATGCAGCGCGCTGCCGAAATCCGCGACGCCTTCTTCGCGTCCGGCACCGCGCCGCAGATCGACTTCCAGGTGACGCCCGAGGCGCTTGATCCGGAGGCGCGCAGCGTCGCGCTGGAGATCGACGGGCAGACCGTCGCCTTCAGCCACAGCGACGGTCAGCCGCGGCCCGCCGCGGTGGCATGGCCGGGGTCCGTGGGCATGGCGCGCATCGCCTTCGAGCCTCAGGCCAGCAATTCCGAGAGCATGCTTGACCGCGACGGGCCCTGGGCGTGGTTCCGGCTGCTCGATGCCGCCGAGGTCCGCAACACCAACGCATCGGATCGCAAGCGGCTGATCTTCCGCGTAGGAGGGCGGATCGCGATTTTTCAGCTGCAGTCGAGCTCGGTCCTGAATCCCTTCGCACTCCCGGCGCTGACGTCCTTCAGCTGCCCGAGTTCCTTCTGAGCCATGCCGGGCGTGGGGGCATACGGGAAGCTGCCCGCGCTGGGCGATTTCTTCCGGATCGCACCGCCTGCGGGCTTCGTGGAGCCGTGGGACAGCTGGTTGCAGATGGCGATGACGGCGGGGATCGCCCGGCTCGGCCCGCGCTGGCAGGACTGTTTCCTCACGGCCCCGATCTGGCGTTTCTCGCTCTCCGCGGGTCTCGCCGGACGGCTGCCGGTCTGGGGCGTGCTGATGCCGTCGGTGGACCGGGTGGGGCGGCTGTTTCCGCTCACGCTCGTGGCGCCGATCCCGTCCGGGGCAGAGGCCGTGAAATGGCATTTTACAGCTGCGCCTGCCTTCGAGCGGCTCGAGGAGGTGGCGCTCGACGCGCTGTCGGACGCGATGACGCGCGAGACGCTGGCGTCGCGGCTGGCGGGCTGCCCGCTTCCCGATCCGCCCGCCCCGGGTTGCGTGTCAAGGGCCGGGCAGGGCGTGCACCTGCGGGAGCCGGCCGGGGGGGCGGCATTGGCGGGACTCGCCGCGCATCTGGCCGGCACAGGGCGTGCGCGGCCCAGCATCTGGAGCCAGTCGGGCGAGGCGGGCGACGACATCCTGCTCGAAGACGGCCTGCCGCCGGCGGAGCGGGCGCATCTTCTCTTCGCGCCCGACCGGGCGGAGGCGGCGGGTGCCCTGCCGCGACGCCCCGCATGACCAGCGTCCGGCACAGCGCGACGACGCATGTGGGGCTTGTCCGGACGGTCAACGAGGACAGCGTGCTGGCGCTGCCGGACCGGCGGTTGTGGATCGTCGCGGATGGCATGGGCGGCCACGCAGCGGGCGATTTCGCGAGCCAGACGGTCGTGGAGGCCGCGGCGACCCTGCCGGCGGGCCTTTCGCCCGTCGACCAGCTCGGGGCCCTGCGCGTGGCGCTCGCCGGCGCGCATGAAGCGATCCGCGAAGAGGCGGCGCGACTCGGCGTTCCGGTGATCGGGGCCGCAATCGTGGCGCTGATGCTTGCGGAGGGGCACTTCGTGGGGCTCTGGGCGGGCGACTGCCGGCTCTATCGTCTGCGGGACGGCGCGATCGAGCTGCTGACGACGGATCACTCCGTCGTGGGCGCGCTGGTGCAGGCAGGGCAGATGAGCTGGGACGAGGCCGAGCTTCACCCCCAGTCCAACGCGATCACGCGCGCCGCGGGTGTCGGCGAGGTTCTCGACCTCGACAAGGTGCAGGGTGAAACGCGGCCGGGCGACCGCTACATCCTGTGCTCGGACGGGCTGACGAAATACGCCGGTTTCGAGACGCTGCGCGAGACTGCCTGTGGCGCTCCGTTGGAGGTTGTGGCCGACCGGCTGTTGCAGGTCGCGCTGCGCGGCGGGGGCGCAGACAATATCTCGATCATCGTCGTGGACGTCGCCTGAACCCTGGGGCCGCGCGTCAGCGGCGCGCGGTGGTCAGGATCCTGCTGTCGAGCGTGCGGATCGCGTCTGTCTGTTCGCCCAGCACCTCGGCGAAGCTTTCGATCGACTCCATCGTGGGCCGCGGGCCATCGAACAGCGGCGCCCGCGCGTGCAGGACAAGGATGCGGGTCTTGCCCAGCACCGTGTCGTCCACCACGAAGGCGAGCCGCCGGCCGTCCGCCGCCTCGGCCTGCGCCTCGGAGTAAGCGACACGCAGGGCCACCGGCCCGGTCTGCCCGTCCCGCAGGCTGGCGAGCGCGGTTTCGGGACGGTTACGGTTCGGAAGCATGTGAAAGACGTTGCCCGAGACGTCGAGCGCGGCGACGTAGAGGTGGCCGTCGGTGACCTCGGCCGGTACGGTCACGTCGATGACCGGGTTCTCGCCGACGAGATAGCGGCCGGTCACGTTCTCGCCCTCCTGGTCGCCCCAGCCGAAGCGTACCTCGAAGCCGCCCCGCGGTACGTCCGGAAGGGCACGATCCACACGGCAGAGCCCGGGGTTGAGGATCGTGACGCGGGGGACGATGCGCCGCTCCCCCGCGGCCTGCGACAGGGCTTCGCCCAGGTCGGCGCGGGTTGCGGGCGCAGCGACGGCACCGGCGACCACGATCTCGGCCCCCAGCGGGTACCCCGTGCTCGGCGGATCGGTCTGGCGCAGGGGGCCGCAGTCCTCGTGCGCCTCGAGGATCTCGGCCACCCGCCCCGGGGGCAGGATTCGCGGTCCCGCAAGGATGTCGGCCTCGACCTCCAGCGCGCCGGACGCCCCCTCGTCCGAAAGCTCTGCCATCACGCGCGCCTTCTGCGCGGTGTCCGCGCTGAGCCCCGATAGCTGCACCAGATCGTCACGTGTCTCCAGCCGCCACTCGGGCATCTCCTCGATCGCGTCGAGCAGCGCCATCACCTCTGTTGCCCATGTTTCGGCGATATCGCCGCGGGCCAGCGTCAACTCGGCGCTGCCGCCCAGGTCGGCGAACCGCTCCGAGAGCGCGGCGCGCATTTCCGGGGTGGGGACATGACCGGTGGCCCTGGGCGCGTCCGACCGTGTCCGTTCGGCCGTGAGTGTAAAGGGCGCGGCCTGGGCGTAGCGCGGATCGACGAGGGTGCCGGTGCTGAAAAGGTAGGCGCCGGCCCCCGCGAGAACAAGCAGCGCGAACAGGGCCACGACCCATCCCCCGCGCCGGCGCCGGACCGTGCGATTGGCCGGAGGGGGGGCGGCCGCATCGGCATGCCGGGCCTCGGAGACGGGGCGCGGCGGCGGTCGCGTCATCCCGCCGGCCGGAGCCTGCGTCCGCTGTCCCGGCAGCGCGATCACCGTCTGCTCGGGATCGGGGGGCGCGCCGTCGTCGCCGGCCGCGCCGGCCGTGGGTGCCGCGATCGCGCCGAGAACCTCTCCCGTCGTCTGGAAGCGCGCCTCCGGCTCCGGCGCGGTCATCCGGTCGATCAGGCCTTTCAACGGCTCCGGGACGCCCGCGGTATCCAGCGGCTCGGATTTCGCGCGGACCAGCTCCGACAGGTTGCTTCCGAGATCCGGCGCGGTTCCGCGATACGTCGCGAGCAGGGACGCGCCGAGCGCGTAGATATCCGAGCGGGCGTCGGCCTTCCCGGCGAGCTGTTCCGGCGCGGCATAGGCGAACTTGCCGGCGAAATCGCCCCCAACGATGGTCTCGGCGCCCGGGTTGGCATCCTTGGCGATGCCGAAATCGAGTATCACCGGGTCGGACGGGTCGCCGCCCCGCAGGATGATGTTGTCGGGCGAGAGGTCGCGATGGACGATGTTGCGCGTGTGCGCCGCGCCGAGACCATCGGCGACACGCGCCGCGACGATCAGAAGATCCTCGGCCGGCATTCCACCCTGTGACAGCTTGCGGTCGAGGCCGGGCCCCTCGACGTAATCCATCACCAGATACACGAGGCCGGAGTCGGTCCGCTGACAATCGAAATAGCGCACGATCGCGTCGTGGCGTATCTCGCGGATGGCCTCCTCCCGCGTCATCAGCGTGAGGTAGTCCTCGTTCGTCGCGAATTCTGAGCGCAGAACCTTCAGCGCAACGACCCGACCCGAGATCTCGCTTCGCGCGCGGTAGGCTTCCGACGTTCCGCCGCGGCCCAGGATGCGCTCGATCCGGTAGGTGTTGTTAAGCAGGTCGCCGGGCCGGAAGGTGTCGCCGGGCCGCGGGTCGTCGCCGCTCATGACCGCGCCCCGTCAAGGCGGGCGCCCCCGCGGCTCATCCCAGCGCCTGGAATTCGACCCGGCGGTTCACGTCGGCGCGCGGGTTCTCGGCGTCGTAGGGAAATTGTTCGCCCACGCCCACGGCCTCGAGCTGCGTTTCCGGGATCGCGCATTCGCGGACGAGAAACCGTTTCACCTCCATCGCGCGCAACTCGGACAGCCGCTTGTTGTACTCCGCCGAGCCCGAGGCATCCGTGTGCCCGATGATGCGCATCCCCTTCACGTCTGCCGCGGTCACGGCATTGCACAGCGACAGAAGCTTTGGCCGCTGGTCGGGCCGCAGCGCGGCGGAATCGAAATCGAAGGAAATGTTGACGTTGACCTGTTCCTCCTTGGGAAGCTGGGTGAGGCTGACCTCGGTCGACGCGTCGCTCGACGTGTCGGTCGCGGCATCGTCGCCCTGACTGGCCGGCGCGATGGCGAGACCTCGCGTCTTCTGCTTGGCGAAGGCTTCGGTCATCTCGGATTCAGTCATCTCTGACTGCGCCTGCGCGGCGTGCGGAAGGGCGACCCCTAGCACGAGGAGCGCGATCGGTATCAGGCGGGCGGCATGATGGATGGACATGATCTTTTTTCCCTGCTGGACAGCGCAAAGGATACCCGTCACGGGGCGATTTGCCAAACGCCGCTGCACCCTCCGCGCGATTGACTTGCGCGTGGCCGCCGCACAGACTGATGCCTACACGTCCGCACTGCGCCGTTGGGGTCAATGCGTGCCATTCCTGTCATCGTCGCCGCCATCGCGTTGCTGGCCGCGCTTCTCGGCTGGTTGCTCTACGAGCAGCTCCGGCCGCCGCAGGGCATGGGCCTGTCGGAGACAGGACCCTCGGTCGACAGCGCCGCGCGGATCGAGATCGAGCGCCTGCGCCAGCAGATCGAGACCATGCAGGAGCGCGACAGCGAACTTCGCGAGCGGCTCGGCACGCTGGAGAACGACTTGCGGGAGCTGCGCGAGGAGGGCCGCGCGGGCAACGGTGGCGCGATGGGCCGCGCCGGCGGCCACCCGCCTCTCGGGCCTGATGCCGAACCCCGTGGGCCGAACACGATCCGGGACGCCTATGCCGAGGTGGTGCTGATCGCGGATCGCCGCAACGTGAACAAGGGGCTGACCGTGGCCGGTCCCCGCTTTCTCGAAGAGTTTCTGGGTCGTCCGCGGGAGACACTCAGCGACCGCTGCGAACCGATGACCAATCCCGAGCTTCGCGAGCGCCTGGTGCTCGAGACGGTCGGACCGATTCGGGTCCACATGCTGCAGCCAGCGGTCGACAGCCTGCGCCGCGTCTTCGAGAACGTGCGTCGCGCGGACCCTGACCTCCACGACAGGATCGCCTCCTCCGGCTCCCTCTGCGTGCGGCGTATCCGCGGGACGCAGGCGCGAACCTCCACGCATGCCTTCGGGCTGGCCGTCGATCTCAACCTCGACGGTACGCTCGACCTCTTCGCCGACGGGCGGACCCAGATGGGTCTCACCATCCTCGCGGACTTCTTCCATGAGGAGGGCTGGGTCTGGGGCGCCGGCTTCGGCCGCGAGGATTCGATGCATTTCGAGGTCAGCCGCCAGCAGCTCGAACGCTGGCGTGAGGACGGCCGCATCTGAGCGGCAGCGATATTGCCGCCTGGCCTGCCGGTGTGGTTTACTTCGCGTCACACGCGGCATGCCGCCGAGGGGAGTCCGGTCATGCGTTTTCTGGCTTGTGCGCTTCTGATCCTGCTGCCCCAGATCGCGGCGGCCTCGGACCGCGTCGCGCTGGTGATCGGCATGAGCGATTACCGAACGGTCGTCGATCTGGACAACACGGCCAACGACGCGCGCGATATCGGCGACACGCTGACCGGCATCGGGTTCGAGGTGACGACGGTCATCGACGCCGGCGGCGCGGAACTTCGCGACGCCCTCGACGCCTTCGCCTTCCGCTCCGAGACGGCGGATCTCGCGCTGATCTACTTCGCCGGTCACGGGGTCGAGGTGCAGGGTCAGAACTTCCTGATCCCCGTGGATGCCGATGTGCGGTCGAACCGCGACATTCAGCGCCAGAGCATCTCGCTCGACATGTTGCTGGCGGCGGTGGACGGGGCGCGCGTGATGCGCGTGGTGATCCTCGACTCCTGCCGCGACAACCCCTTCGGCGATGCGCTCGAGCTCGCGTCGCTGGAGGAGACCGACGAGATGACCGAGGACAATCGCGGCATCGGGTCGAGCGCCGGCACAGGGCTCGCTCCGCCCGCGCCGGATCGTGGCACGATGGTCGCCTTCGCCGCCAAGGACGGCGAGAAGGCGCTCGACGGCACAGGCGACAACAGCCCGTTCGCGATCGCGCTGATGGACGCGATGCCGCGCCCCGAGCTGGAGATCAGCCTCATGTTCCGGCAGGTGCGCGACGACGTTCTGGAGATGACGGGAAATCAGCAGGAGCCGCACACCTACGGATCGTTGTCGGGCACGCCGTTCTACCTTGCCGGTGCGTCCGGGAGCGGCGTCGGCATCGGGGCCGAGGACCGCCGCGTCGCCTGGGCGTCGCTTCAGCCGGATCAGGAAGAGCGGCTCGCCACGCTCGCCGGTCAGGGCGACACGCGCTCGATGCTGGGGCTCGCCTACATCCATCTGAACACCGCCGATCCACGCCATGACCCCGAGACGGCGCAACGCCTTCTGGAGGAGGCCGCGGCCGCCGGATCGGCAGAGGCGCAATTCGAACTCGCCCGCATGCTGGAGCAGGGCGTGGGCGCCACGCGGGATGTCGAGCGCGCGCTCGCCCTTTACCGACGGGCCGCGGAGCAGGGCTTTCCCGACGCGCTGAACGACCTGGCCTTTTTCCACTATCAGGGGGAGCACGGCCTCTCCCGGGACGTGCCGCGTGCGCTCGACCTGTTCCGGCAGGCGGCGGATGCGCGCCACCCGGAAGCGATGTTCAACGTCGCCGCCCTGATCGACGACGGCGTGATCGAGGGGCGCGGGGCCGAGGATGCCGCGCGCTATCTCTACCGCGCGCTTCGCTCGGGCAACGCCGAGGTCTATGAGATCCTCAGCGAGCGCCCGGAGATGTTCAAGCCCGACACGCGCAGGGCACTGCAGCGCGAGCTCCGGCGCTACGCGCTCTATGACGGGGCGATCGACGGTGATTTCGGCCCCGGCACGCAACGTGGCATCGCGCGCGCCTTCGGCGATGTGCCAAGCTGACCGGATGGTCCGTGCCGGTCAGCCGGGCCCGACACATCGCCGACGCGTGTCGGACCGAGGCGCCCGCCAGCCTGACCCCGGGAAATTCTGGCCCGCGTCGATCAGGGCGCGGCCGCGCGCGGCAGCGACGTTCGGATCGACGGCCGAATATCGGGCGGGAGGGCCATGGGCTCACGCCGCAGAACACTCGGCTTCATGATCTCACGCAGGAAAGCGGGTTTCGAAGTCGGAAACCTTCTCTCGCGGCGGCATCGCAATGTGCCGATGTGATGCGTGCGAGACGCCATCATGGACGGAGAGAGCATCGACGTTCGAGGCCACCATGATCGGAATCGACGTGGCGGAGCGGGTTTTCCGGATGCATGGGCCCCGCGACGACGGGTCCGTCGCAATCCACGGGCAGTTTTCGCTCGCTCCATCTGGTGGCTTTCTGGCGCAACGCCGTGATCCTGACGTGCGCCGGGACCGTGCCCCGATTGAGGGGGATGGGTCACGCCGCCACAGGATCCATTTCGGCCGGTGACCGGTAGCCTGGAAGCGGCCTGTCCCGGGCGCCCCGTGGCCGCCGGTGCGAGCCCATCCCCGAAGGACGGGGCCCGTTATGCCGCTTGGCACCACCGCCTTGCGCGATGTCCGCCGGGGGTGGCGGGGCGGCTCAGCGGCCCCAGGTGCGGACCGGCCCGCAATCCATGTGCACGAAGTCGGAGGAGGTATACTTGCCGACGCCGCCGG